>USPE01000052.1 GCA_900556545.1 uncultured Peptococcaceae bacterium
TCTGTCTTGCTGAACTGGACGTAGTCCAAAGTGAAGCAGACCGACAAGCAGATGTCTGCTGAAGGAGGGCAGGCAACAAACAATCTCCCGATTTGTGTTAGCTGTAAATCGGTTACCATGGGCGTTTTACGTATAAAATGCAACAGGCGTAACAATAGATAACACAGTTAAGTTTAAAAACTCAACGGGCTGTGCCCATGCTTTTTGCGATAATAATATGAAAGGTATCCTTTACTCCAATACCGGATGCAACTCACCGCTGCCGCTGTGGCCCCTGCTGTTGTTTTTACTGGACCAATGGGAAGCGATAGGTTGATTGCTGGCAAAGGTCATGCCATCTTTGCTGGTTACAACCAGATAGATTTCATAGAGAATCTGGTCTTTTCGCTCTAAATAATCGGAGAAGTCAGCCTGATAATGCAGCGGACTGTCTTCGTTGATGGATGCGGCAGCAACAACGTCACCTTCCGGAATTTTTCCGGCTTCCATTTGTGCGGTTGGAGCCGGCACTGCTTGTTCAGCAGCGGATTCCGGTGTGCGGCTGTTTACTATCTCCATAGCACCGCCATTTACAACGATACATTCAACTTTGGCAATGTCTTTTGCCTGAAGGGGCAGCGTTGCCTGCTGTGGCGTCAGGTAGATGTCCAGCTTTGTGTCTTCCCAGCCGCTGTCCAGCGGAATGATCAGATATTGCAGTGGGTATTCCTCCTGCAGAGCTTCCTGACGCACACCATTGGCAGATTGGATGATCAAAGATGGTTGGATGGGTTCAACCGGGTCAATGAGCAATGTAGCCTGATGATCGGCATCCATGGTTTGCTGGTAAGTTTTGCCGTTGGCAGTGATGCGGGCGATTAATGTTTCATTGTTTTTTAACTCTTTGGGTATGGCCTGCATGGTGACAGCCAGCTGATTGCCCTGTAGGGCATAGTTCAGAGACGTTTTGGAAAAAAGACTGGCCTGCTTGGTCAGCAGTTCCTGAATATTGTGTTCTTGTCCCGATATAGCGCTGTTTACGTTTCGCACATCATTGCGCAAGCTTTGGATGTTATTTTGTGTATCCTCCTGCAGATGGTTTACATCCTGCTGTAGTTGATAGAGCTGAAAGGAATTCAGCGCCAGCATCCCTACCACACAAATGATTGCGATTTTTTCTTTGTGCTCCATAGAAAATCCCCCCTGTAAAAATGATAATCAAAAATAATAACTAATTTTATGATAGCATACCCAAGGGCGTTTGTCTTTTTTATTTTTACTGGTTTTGCTGGAAAACGTGCTGTAAACCGGTAGCCGATTAGGTACTTTTTATGACTATAAAATACCTGGGCAAGAAAAAGGAGTTTTTTAGTCGATTGGTGAAATAAACAGAGAAAAATAGTTCCATTTTTGATAATTTTGTACGAAAAAAGTAGAAAAATTCATATTTTAGTTGCATATTTTGTCAAAAATCGTTAAACTGGAATTTACGTAAAATGATGAGAGATAAGAGGGATTTGTATGACAGATTATATAGAAGATGTGTTGCTGGAGGATGGGCAGCAGGAAAAAACATTAGAGGATATTCTTCCTGCTGAAGTGTCGGAAGCAGCAGTGATTCCATTGCGTGGAATGTTAATTTTTCCGAATACGGAAAGTCACTTGGATTTGGGACGCAAATTTTCCATTCAGGCTGCTCAGGAAAGCGCCCGCAACAACACAGAGGTATTGCTGGCTGTGCAGAAAAATGCCAATTCCAATTTGCCGGAAGGCGATGATTTGTATGACATTGCGGTGATGGCTAAAATTAAGAGAACCATCAATTTGCCCACAGAGGGTATGCGGGTGCTGGTGACCGGTTTGTATCCGGTTAAAGTAAAGGAATACCGGATTGATGAAGACATGATACGAGCCACCTATGAAACATTGCCGGAACCTGTATATGATGAAGAAGGTTTGGAAGTAAAGGTTCGTGCATTGCGGCATCAGTTTGAAGGGTATCTGAAACGGAGCAGCCGCATTGGCGGAGAGCAGCTGAATCAGATCATGGATGCCAAGCCGCTGACACGCCAGTTAGACCAGATGTGCAGCTTTTTGAATGTCAGTCTGGAAGAACGGTATGGGCTGCTGGCACAGCAGGATGTGGAGGCGCGTATCGACAGAATGCTGGAGCTGATTATCCGGGAAAGTAGCTTTGCCGAACTGGAACGGGAGCTGGGCGAAAAGGTAAAGGCGCAGGTGGATAAAAGCCAGCGGGAATATTATTTGCGGGAAAAGATGAAAGTAATCAGTGATGAACTGGGAGAAGGGGAAAGCCGATCCGAAGAGATTCACGCATTTAAAGAAAAATTGGAAAGTTTGCAGCTGGACGAGGCTGTTCATCAGAAGATTGAAAAGAGCATCAATCAGCTTTTGAAAATCAGCAGTATGTCTCCTGAATATTCGGTACTGCGCAATTATGTGGAAACCGTTCTGGATTTACCATGGAATCGTTACAGTGAGGATTGTCTGGATATTAAGTATGCAGAAGAAATTTTAAACAGAGATCATTATGGTTTGGAAAAAGTAAAGGAGCGCATTCTGGAATCGTTGGCAGTGCGGCAGATGCGCAATGATAATAAAGGTTCCATTCTTTGTCTGGTAGGCCCTCCCGGGGTGGGCAAAACTTCTTTGGCCCATTCCATCGCCGAAGCGCTCAACCGCAAATATGTGCGGATTTCTCTGGGCGGCGTGCGTGATGAGGCGGAAATCCGCGGGCATCGGCGTACCTATGTGGGCGCTATGCCGGGCCGGATTATTCGCGGCATGGTGGAAGCCGGCACAGCCAATCCGGTATTTTTGATGGATGAAATTGATAAAATGACCACCGATTTCCGCGGCGATCCATCTTCTGCTTTATTAGAAGTTTTGGATCCTGCACAGAATAACACGTTCAGCGATCATTTTATTGAATTGCCCTTTGATTTGTCCCATGTATTATTTATTACCACAGCCAATTCGCTGCAGACCATTTCTCAGCCATTGCTGGACAGAATGGAAGTTATCGAGATATCCAGCTATATCGAGGATGAAAAGGTGCAGATTGCCCAGCGGTATTTACTGCCAAAACAACTGAAAGAGCATGGTTTGGATGAAAAACAGATGTACATTTCAGCCAATACCCTTCTGCAGATTGTTCGCGATTACACCAGAGAAGCCGGTGTGCGTAATCTGGAACGGCAGCTGGCTACCATTTGCCGAAAAGCAACCCGCGAAATTTTGGAAAGAAACAAAAAACGGGTAAGAATTGATTTGCACAATCTGGAACGGTATCTGGGCAAGCCAAAATATTTGCGCAATTTGGAAGATTTGCAGGATGAAGTGGGTAAAGTAACCGGTATGGCTTGGACATCGGTAGGCGGGGAAACGCTGAATATTGAAGTTAATACCTTCCCGGGCAAGAGTGAGCTGCTGCTGACGGGGCAGATGGGCGATGTGATGACAGAATCTGCCCGTCTTGGCTTGAGCTATATCCGCAGCATTGGCGACAGTTTGCAGATTGCACCGGAATTTTTTGATAAGCACAGTATCCATATTCACATTCCGGAAGGTGCTACGCCAAAAGACGGCCCTTCGGCGGGGATATCCATGGCGACAGCGGTGATTTCTGCGATTACCAAACGGCCTGTGCATAAAGAATTTGCCATGACAGGGGAATTAACACTGCGCGGTAAGGTACTGCCGGTGGGCGGCATTCGGGAAAAAGTACTGGCAGCCTACAGAGCAGGATGCAGCAAAATTATTCTGCCGCAGAACAATTTAAAGGATGTTGAAGAAATTCCTATGGACGTTCAAAAACAGCTGGAATTTTATCCGGTGCAGACGTTACAGCAGGTATTGGAATTGGCTTTGGCGGAGGTAACAGTATGATTATAAAAAATGCCGAGTTTGTCATCAGCGCCGTTGGTCCCAAACAGTATCCCAGCGATAATTTGCCGGAGATTGCTTTGGCAGGACGCTCCAATGTGGGTAAATCTTCTCTGATCAATAAATTTATCAATCGGAAGAATCTTGCCCGCACCAGTAGTAAGCCGGGAAAAACCCAGACGCTGAATTATTATCGAATCAACAACGATTTGTTTTATTTTGTAGATTTGCCCGGCTATGGGTTTGCTCAGGTTAGTCAGTCTATCAAGGAAAAATGGGGCAGATTTATTGATGATTATTTAACCAAGCGGGAAACTTTGACCGGTGTAATTCAGCTGGTAGACTTGCGTCATCCGCCCAGTAAGGACGATATTGCCATGTACGACTGGCTGATGCATATGCATCATGATGTATTGGTGGTGGCCACCAAATGCGATAAAATATCCAAAGGCCAGTGGCAGAAGCATGTCAAACAGGTGCGGGAAGGGTTAAAAGCAGATAAAAGCCAGCAGATTTTGGTATTTTCTGCAGAAACCGGACAAGGCCTGGAAGAATTGCATCAGTGGGTGGAAGCCCATATTACCAGAGAAGTTATTGAATAAAAGAGAAATAAAAACAAAATCAGAGCAGTTTGCGGTGTCAAAGGCATTGCGGACTGCTCTTTTATTTGGGAAAATTTGTTGGCACAGCATTGATAATAGTATGTATTATAACCGTAAAAAGCATGACATTTTATAAGGTTTTTAAGGTTAAACCTGAAAAACTATTTGTAATGGGGAAGTTTTTGGGGTATACTATAGATTGTAGGGGGCGATGAATATGATTGATAGACCGGATTATATTAATGCGATTACACCGTTCATTGATGTGCCTGTGGTAAAAATTCTTGCCGGTATTCGGCGATGTGGCAAATCCACAATTTTTGAGATGTTGAAGCAAGAACTTTTAAATCGCGGTATTTCGGAAGAACGAATCATTATGAAGAAGTATACGGAAATGGATATTCCCGAAGACATTACGGCAAAGAGCATGTATGATGAGCTGGTTGCTGCCATTGCTGGAAAAGGCCGTTGCTACCTTCTCCTTGATGAGTTGCAGGAAGTAGAGGGTTGGGAGCGAGCAATCAATTCCCTGCTGGAGGGTGCGGATGTGGATATTTATGTAACTGGCTCTAATTCAAAGCTGATGTCCAGTGAGATTTCGACCTATCTTACAGGGCGGTATGTGACTATTCCCGTCTATACATTGTCGTTCAAAGAATATCTTGCATTTAAAACTGGAAGCACACAATCTCGTGATCAATTACTTCAGGAGTATATTCGTTTTGGCGGATTTCCGATCATTGCAAATGGTCAATTTGATGAACAGTCAGCCTATCAGATTGTGAATGGTATCTATCATACAATCGTTTCCAGAGATATTGTGAGGCGGCATCGAATCAAGCGGCAGGATCTATTCGACCGTGTGGTGCGGTATGTCATTGAGAATATGGGGAAAACCTTCTCTGCCAGTTCTGTGTCCAAGTTCCTGAAGAGTGAACACCGGACAATTTCGGTGGAATCTATTTATAATTATCTGCGTTGGCTGGAGCAGGCATTTATCATTTATCCCTGCCGTCGATATGATATTCAGGGAAAGACCATTCTGAAAACACAGGAAAAATACTATCTGGGCGATATTGCGCTCAAGTACAGTCTTCTCGGCTATAACCGCAAAATGTTGGATGGCGCCATTGAGAATATTGTGTTCTTGGAAATGAAACGCCGTGGTTATGATGTTTTCATCGGCAAAGACGGCACAAAGGAGATTGACTTTATTGGTGTTCTGCGGGATGAGCGAGTTTATGTTCAGGTTTGTGTGCAGATCCCAGAAAATTCTCAGCGGGAAGTAGAAAACCTCATGGAAATCAAGGATCATTATCCCAAATATGTGGTGACAGCCAATCCTATGGATGTTGGCATTGAAAACGGAATCAAAATTGTACATCTTGCGGATTTTCTTCTAAATGAAACCTGGTAATATAGAACAATCAATTTAAAAAGGCAGTTTGCGATGTTGAAGGCATTGTAGACTGCTCTTTTTATTTTTCTGAAAATTTTGCTGTGTTTCCCTCTTTACTTTGCTGCTTTAGTGTGATAAAATACTAAACAGATTAACAACGAAATTGAGGTTGGAGGAGAAACGTATGAAAAAGAAAATTGCAAAAGTATTGGCACTTGGTTTGGTAGTAGGTATGGCGTTGACCGGTTGCGGCGGTAGTGATGATGCAGATAAAAATGCAGATCAGGCAGCAACTGATGATGGAGCAGCTATGGTATATGCAGTAGAAACCGGTTCTGCCGGTGAGGCTGCTGCAATAGAAAAAGGTTTAACCTACAATTCTGTGGGTTCCCAGAGTGATGCGCTGATGGAAGTTGCTTCCGGCACTTCTGATGCAGCCATTATTGACCTGCTGATGGCCGGTGCTATGATTGGTGAAGGCACAAGCTATCCGGATATGATTTATACCGATGCGCTGACCACTGAAGAATATGGTGTTGGCTGCCGTAAAGGTTCTGATCTGGCTTCTTACATCAATGCAGTACTTGCTGAAAGCTATGCTGATGGCTCCATGCAGGAAATTGCTACCCAGTATGGCGTGCAGGAATCTCTGGTAGAACAGCAGGCTGCAGAATTTGTAGCCAATGAACCAGACAGCGATGTGGCTTACATTCAGGAAAAAGGCACATTAATCGTAGGTATCACAGAATTTGCACCAATGGATTACAAAGATGAAAGCGGTCAGTGGATCGGATTTGATGCCGACATGGCCAAAAAAGTTGCTGAAAAATTAGGTGTAGCGGTAGAATTTGTTGTTATCGACTGGGATAACAAAATTATGGAACTGGATTCCAAAAACATTGACGTAGTATGGAATGGTATGACTTTGACACCGGAAGTAACCGAATCTATGGAATGCACCAATGCTTACTGCAACAATGCACAGGTTGTTGTAGTACCAGCTGAATAATAGATAGCGCTGCTATCTGAAAAGAAGGGGCTGTTGCTCTCCATGCGGCAGCTCTTTTCTTTGTGGCAGGGTATATCCTCATCCTGCCGGATACATATTTTAAAGTTTTAAGGGAGAAGTAATTATGTTTTGGACTGTAACGCAAGCACTGCTTAGCGGTTTGGCAACTACCTTTCAAATTTTTATATTGACACTTTTGTTTTCTCTGCCGTTGGGTCTGGTTATTGCGCTGGCATCTATGAGCAAATTTAAGCCGCTGCGTTATCTGATGCAGACCATTGTGTGGATTGTTCGCGGCACACCGCTGATGCTGCAGTTGATTATTATTTTCTATGGCCCCGGTTTATGGTTTGATCATAATATTTGGAGCGGCGGCACTGCAGGCCGTATTACTGCTACAGTTGTGGCCTTTACCATCAACTATGCCTGCTATTTCTCTGTTATCTTCCGCGGCGGGATTGAAGGGGTGCCTGTGGGGCAGCGAGAAGCCGGCGAAGTGCTGGGTATGACTAAAAGTCAGATTTTCTTTCAGATTACCCTGCTGCAGATGGTAAAACGGGTGGTGCCGCCTATGTCTAATGAAATTATTACATTGGTCAAAGACACCTCCTTGGCGCGGATTATCTCTGCTTATGAATTGACTTTTACCGGTTATTCTTTTGTAAAAGCGGCAGGGATCACCTGGCCGTTGTTCTACACCGGTGTGTTCTATTTGATATTTGTAGGCATATTAACCTTGTTGTTTAACTATATTGAACGCAGACTGGATTATTTCAGATAAGGAGTAACTATCTATGGCGATTTTAGAAGTGAAAAATATTGAAAAACACTTTGGTAACACAAAGGTTTTAAAAGATGTCAGCTTTTCGCTGGAAGAAGGAAATACTTTGGCCATTATCGGCTCCTCCGGTTCTGGGAAAACCACATTATTGCGTTGCCTGAACTTTTTGGAAACACCAAATCAAGGCAGTATATCGGTAAGAGATACCGTTTTGTTTGATGCTGCCCATCCGGAGCGGGAGCAGGAGAAGGATTTGCGCAAAAAGCGGCTGCGTTTTGGCATGGTGTTCCAGTCCTTTAATCTGTTTCCCCAGTATACCGCTCTGCAGAATGTGACACTGGCAGAGCAGCTGTTGGCAAAGGAACGGAAGGATTTCAAACAAAATAAGAAAAAGATTTTTGCAGAAATCGACGAGCACGGCAAAGCGTTGCTGGCGCAGATGGGCTTATCGGAGCGTATGCATCATTATCCCCATCAGCTGTCCGGCGGTCAGCAGCAGCGTGTTGCCATTGCCAGAGCGTTGGCGCTGAGCCCGGATATTTTGTGTTTTGATGAGCCAACCTCGGCGTTGGATCCGGAGTTGACCGGCGAAGTATTAAAAGTTATCCGCAGTTTGGCAGATAACAAAACAACCATGATTATTGTCACCCATGAAATGGCTTTTGCCCGCGATGTAGCCGATCAGATCATCTTTATGGACGGCGGGGTGGTAGTGGAACAAGGGCCTGCCAAACAGCTCATCGACAATCCGCAGGAAGAACGGACCAAAAAGTTCCTGGCCCGTTATACCCAGGGATAATTGCAGCAAATAAAAATTGGCGGTGATTGTATGGATGTGCAGCTGCAAATTAATAGCGGCATAGAACCGGACCGCATTGTTCATTGGTTGGAGAAGGATTTGGGTTTGCGTGCTGTGCAAAAGGGCGTGTATGCGCCGGATGGCTGCACCATTACCTTACAGCCGTTGCCGCCGGGGGTATTGGTAAAGATGCCCCGCACCTTGGTGACCTTTGCCGGAGAGGAAACAATCTGTCGGGATTATCAGCGGCAGTTTCGGCTGCAATTTTTATCTGCCGGCGGTTGAGCAGTCAAGTTCATAAAAAAATATAAAACGTCAGGCAAATACAGACGGACCTTGCTAAGTGAAACGAAGAAACTTCACTTGGCAAGGTCCATTTTTGATTATGTCATAAAGTAACTGATTATTACTTTCAAGGTTGTGATAACATCATAGCAGCTTGCGATAAAAAAGGATTTTAAGCTCATTTACATTGGAGTTTAAAGTCCTTTTTATGTAATTGGGAGTGGGCGCATAGTTTGTCAGCGCCGCTCGTAATTCTTTTTTGCAGTTATCGTTGTGCTTTTTGAAAATATTGCAGCGTAAAATCTTTAAATGCTTGTCCCACCGGTGAAAGCTGGGCATTTTTTGCAGTAATCAGACACATGTTGCAGTGCATATCCTCTCGAAACGGGATCGTTGTAGTTTCTCTGGTGGCGCTGATGGCTTGCATTTGATAGGAATTATGTGTCAATAAAGAAGTTACAGCAACGCCGTTTCCGGCAGCAATGGCCTGCGCCTGCAGCATGGGATTGGGTGTGGTCAGAGCGATGGTGACTTCGCCAAAACGACGATACAGGCGCAGCAGGCAATTTTCTTCATCATCTTTGATATTGATGACCAGAGGGTTTTTGACCAGTCTGGCCAAAGAAATGGTTTTTTGTTTTGCCAGCGGAGAATTATTACCAACCAGACAAACGAAGGAATCCTGTTGCAGCGGGTATGCTGTAATATTGCCCAGATAAGGCGCATAAATGAACTGAAATTCCTGGTTTGTCAGCAGCGGGACAACTCCAATTGCCGCAGGATGCAGCGCTACCTGTGCCAGGGTATCCAGTGCTTCATGATGTAATACATGCAGCGTGACATTGGGATACATATTTTGAAATGCAGTGATCAACGATCCTGTGGTGGTGATGTTGGTCATAGCAGTGCTGTAAAGATATAACTCGCCGCCTAATTGGGTATTGCGTTTTAATTTGGAAATAGCATTGCGGGCCTGATAAAGCTCAGCAACCGATTTTTGCGCTGCCTTCAGCATGATTTTGCCTGCCTCGGTCAATTTCACACCTTGGGGGCTGCGAATAAACAACTCGGCTTCCATTTCATCTTCCAGCTGACGAATCATTTTGCTGACATTTTGCCGGGAGGTCAGTAATTTTTCGCTGGCTTTTGTGGTAGAGCCGGTTTCTGCCAGGCAAATCAGATATTCCAGATGTTCAAGACGCATATACTCACTCCTCTGCGATGCAATAATAATTTTATTTAACTTATAGTATCGGCGCAATTGAAACGATTGTCAACCGGTTTCCATGAATTTTAACAAAGATAGAGAAAAAGTGGCTGATTTTTATAAAGTTCAAAAATGGCGTAAGAAAGCGGATTGCAGCAACATTATAAAAAATGCTGTTATTTATTAAACAGTGGAAAAGACCGAGAATAGGGCAATTGTTAGTTGTTATACCTGCAACAAATCGTTGCGGGTATAACAAACTGAGAAATAAGCTGTTTCTATGCAATCTATAAATGTAGTTGTATAATACAGCCATAAGGAAAACAAAAACAAAAAATGATTGAAGGAGCTGTTTGAACATGGGTAAAAAGTATACTGACAAAGTATTGTTACTGGGTGTTGATGGATTGGATCCAAAACTGACATCCAAATTCTTAA
>USPE01000053.1 GCA_900556545.1 uncultured Peptococcaceae bacterium
ATGCAGTAAAAAAAGCGGAAGTAATTGCCTATGAAGGACTGGGTACTTGCGCTATCCGGCGTTTGGAAGTGGAAGATTTGCCTTGTATTGTGGCGATTGATTGCGAGGGCAATAATTTATATGAGCAGGGGATTGCCCAATATCGCAGGGACTAGTTTTTTAGATGTAATCATACTGATGGTGCTGTGTTTGTTGTATTTGGCAATAAAGCATTCCTGTTGGGGATATATGGCAAAAATAGCAGGCTGCATACACCGGAAAGATTGATGATAAAAAGGAGAGAATAAAGGTTTATGGCAAAAGAGAAAAAAACCGATGTCATTTTGATTGGCGCTGGGATTATGAGTGCTACATTGGGCGCATTGCTGAAAGAGGTAGCGCCGGAATGGAATATTACTGTATTAGAAAAATTGTCCTCCCCGGGGGAAGAAAGCTCCCATGAACTGAATAATGCCGGGACAGGCCATTCTGCTTTGTGTGAACTGAACTACAGTGTGGAACAGAAAGATGGATCTGTAGATATTACCAAAGCTATCAATGTCAGTGAACAGTTCCAGCTGTCCAGACAGTTCTGGTCTTATCTGGTGAGCAAAAATCTGCTGCACAATCCGGAAGAGTTTATTATGCCATTGCCCCATATGAGTTTGGTGGAAGGGGAAAAGAATGTTAAATTTCTGCGGAAACGGTATGCTGCGATGGAGCATCATCCGTTGTTCCAGGGTATGGAATATACAGAAGATTTAGAAAAGCTGAAAGAATGGGTGCCGCTGATTATGGAAGGCCGCACCAGCACCGATCCCATTGCAGCTACTCGTATCACTACAGGGACAGATGTAAATTTTGGCGCGCTGACCAGAATGCTGTTTACCCATTTGCAGCAGCAGGGTGTCAATGTACAGTATAATTGTACTGTAAAAGATATGACCCGCACCAGTGATGGGTTATGGCAGCTGAAAGTAAAAAATGGCAGAAGAACCGAACTGCATACTGCTAAATTTGTATTTATCGGCGCCGGCGGCGGTAGTTTGCCATTGCTGCAGAAATCCGGTATTTCTGAAGGCAAAGGTATTGGCGGATTCCCGATCAGTGGTTTGTTTATGGTATGTAAAAACCCTGAAATTGTGAAAAAACATCACGCCAAGGTGTACAGCAAGGCGAAAATCGGTGCCCCACCAATGTCCATTCCTCATCTGGACACTCGTTATATTGATAACGAACAGTCTTTGTTGTTTGGGCCATTTGCCGGTTTTTCACCAAAGTTCCTGAAAACAGGTTCTATGTTTGACTTGATTCTATCTGTAAAACCGCATAATATTTTTACCATGATTTTGTCCGGTTTGAAAGAATTCGGTCTGGTGAAATATTTGATTCAGCAGTTGTTATTAACAGACAAACAGCGTTTGAAAGAATTACAGGTATTTATTCCTACTGCCAAGCTGGAGGATTGGGACTTGTTAGTGGCCGGTCAGCGTGTGCAGGTAATTGAAGGCAAAGGAAAGCTGCAGTTTGGCACCAAGGTGGTCAATGCTGCTGATGGATCGGTGGCTGCATTGCTGGGCGCATCTCCGGGGGCGTCCATTGCTGTACACACCATGCTGGATGTGATGAAAAAATGTTTCCCGCAGGAATTTGTACAATGGCAGCCTAAAATTCAGGAAATGATTCCGTCTTATGGGATTTCTCTGGCGCAGAATCCGGAGTTGTTCCGGCAAATTCAAGCATCTACCAGCGAAACTCTGGGGTTGAATCGGTAATTTGAAATAATATAGAAATTACAAAAATATCCTGTTTGCCTTTTTTGGCAGGCAGGATATTTTTTTGCAGACAGTATTCGTGATTTTCTACAGCAGAATGGGCAGAGTAGTTCCTTTTTTGTCGGTCTGAAAAGGGAGAAAAAGAGAAAAGATAGAAAATAATCAATTGATATTGCTGAATCTTGCGAGAATTTTGTGGAATATTTGATTAGGAATTTGAAACAATTTTCGGTATAATAATAGATAGAAACACACAAAGTATAAGAAGCAATTTTTACTGAGAAAAAAGGAGAAATTATCATGTTAGAGTTACTATTAAACCGCAGAAGTATCAGAAAATATAAAACATCGCCGGTGGATGACAAGAAAATGGAACAAATTTTGCAGGCCGGTCTATTGGCTCCGTCTTCACGGGGCAAGCAGCCGTGGGAATTTATTGTAGTGCAGGATAAAGATACTTTGCAGCAGCTGGGCAAATGCCGTCATCCGCAGCAGGTATTTTTGCCGCAGACACCGGCTGCCATTGTGGTTTTAGGCGATACCGCAATGACTGATGTGTGGGTGGAGGATTGCAGCATTGCGCTGACGCTTATGCAGATGGAAGCGCAAAAACTGGGGCTGGGTTCCTGTTGGGTGCAGATTCGCAACAGACAGGCGCAGGGAGGGCAGCAAAGCAGCAATGCATTTGTAAAGGCGTTGCTGAATGTGCCTGAACAATATGATGTGCTGGCTATTTTGGCGTTGGGTGAACCTGATGAGAAAAAAACACCGTACCAGCTGGACAAGCTTGCCTATAAAAAAATTCACAAGGAACAGTTTTAAATAGAATGGATCGAGAGAGGGTGTCATATGAATCAAACATTATTACAGCAAATTGATACGATGCGAAAAGAAATGGTTGCTATGGTAGAAGAACAGGGGATGTCCATACAAGATGCCCTTGTCATTGAAAAAAGCCAGTCTCTTGATTTGTTGATTGCCCAGTATGTGCAGCAAAGCAGTTATGCAGTAGCCGGACAGGGATAACGAATGGTTGTAAAAGCACGGCAGAGATGCTAAAATAACAGAGGTATCAGAAAAGGAGAGAAACGTAGTATGAAATTGATAAGAACTCTGGCTGTGTATCTGTACTTGGCCTGGATTGTGGTGCTGGGTGTACCTTACTTTAAGCATCTGGAAAAAAGGAAAGAGAAGTTGGGCGGAGACCAGGCGGTTATGCAAAAAATTTATGCTTATGCCCGCGGTATGGCTTGTCGGATTGTTGCGCTGACAGGCAGCGATATTATTGTGAAGGGCAGCGAACATTTACCGAAGGATCAGACAGTTCTCTATGTTGCCAATCATCAAAGCTATATGGATATTCCTGTTATGATGTCTGTGATTGAGCAGCCGGTGGGTTTTGTAGCCAAAGAAGAAATCGGAAAAATTCCGTTTTTTTCAAAATGGATTGTACACATGAAATGCGTATTGATTACCCGCGGTGATGCCCGCAAAGCGTTGACTGCCATTTTACAGGCAGGTAAGTTTCTGCGGGAAGGACATAGTCTGGTGCTGTATCCAGAGGGGACTCGCAGCGCAGATGGTTATTTGGGCGAATTTAAAGCAGGCAGTTTGAAAGCTGCGCAAAAAGGGAAAGTGGCAATTGTGCCCATTGCCTTGCAGGGCGCCCGGGACATTATGCCGCGCAACAGTTTTTGGATTTATAAAGCGCAGGCCACAGTGACTGTACTGCCTATGATTTCAGCAGAAACGGTGCAGAGCATGGATACCAAAGAGCTGGCTGCGCTGGTAAAAGGTCAGATTGCAGAAGCACTGGGGCAGCCTTTGTCTGCAGAACATGGAGATGAATCAAATGGATAGACTGGAAGAAGCAGAAGGGGTTTTAAAAAAATATTACGGATATCATTCTTTTAAGCCCATTCAGCAGAAAGCCATTTTATCAATTCTGAATCATCAGGATACGCTGGTAATTATGCCGACTGGCGGAGGGAAATCGCTGTGTTATCAGATTCCGGCGCTTATGCTGGAAGGGCTGACGCTGGTGATTTCTCCGCTGATTTCCTTGATGAAGGATCAGGTAGATCAGCTGGTGCGTTTGGGAATTCGAGCAGCCTGTATGAACAGTATGCTAGATGGTGAACAATATCGAATGTTATATCGGCAGATTCAGGCCAAACAGGTGCAGATTTTATATGTAGCTCCAGAGCGGCTTCGTTCTGGAGAATTTTTATCTTTGTTAAAACGGCAGCACATTTCGTTGGTAGCCGTAGATGAGGCCCATTGTGTATCCCAATGGGGGCATGATTTTCGTCCCAGTTATTACGGGATCAGTCAGTTTATTCAAAGTTTGCCGCAGCGTCCGGTAGTGGCTGCATTTACAGCCACTGCTACAGCAGAGACCCGCACCGATATTATTCAGCGTTTGGAGTTGCAGCGTCCCAATATTTATCGGGCCAGTTTTAATCGCTCCAATTTGATATTGGCAGTGCAGCGGGATGGCAACAGAAAAGAAGCGGTGCTGCAATTTGTGCAGAGTCATCGGGGGCAGTCGGGCATCATATACTGCAATACCAGAAAAGAAGTGGATAAGGTATGGGATTTGCTGCGCAGGGCGGGAATTCCTGTTTTGCGTTATCATGGCGGCATGGAAGACTGGGAGCGCAATGAAAATCAGGAGAAATTTATTTATGAGCAGGTGGATTTGATTGTAGCGACCAATGCTTTTGGTATGGGTATCAATAAGCCGGATGTCCGGTATGTAGTACACTATAATTTGCCTAAAAATATAGAGTCCTACTATCAGGAAATTGGTCGGGCCGGCAGAGATGGCTTGCCCAGTTTGTGCGTCTTGTTTTTTTCTTATTCTGATGTGCATGTAAACCGTTATTTGCTGGAGCAGAGCAGCAAGTCGGAGGAACGATTGGCGGTAGAGCTGGAAAAATTGGATACTATGGTGCAGTATGCCAGCACCAGCCGTTGTCTGCGGCAGTTTATTCTGCAGTATTTTGGCGAAAAAGCCAGGGAGCGCTGTCAGGGCTGCAGTAATTGCTGCACTGTTAGTTTGGGGCAGCCGGTAATACAGCATCCTGAGGTTGAACTGCTGAATGAATTGAAATCGCTGCGGCTTATGCTGGCCATTGACGAAGGGGTGCCATCCTATCATATACTCAGCGATGAAACGCTGCAGGAATTGGCCAGCAACCAGCCGGTCAGCCCCATTGCTTTGGAGTCCATCACTGGATTGGGACAAAGTAAAATTGAACAATATGGAACCGTTTTGCTGGAAACGATTTCTCAGTATCAGCAAGCGTTTCATTTGGAACGTGGACAGACAGAAACTACTAGCAGGAGCGGAGGAGAAACAGTATGAAACTGGATTTTAGTAAAGAAACCCGAAATAGAATGCTGGCTAACATATGTGTAGCAGTAGTTGCAATTTCGTTTTATTTTGCCTTGCTTCATCTGGAAACCCTACGCGGCTTTACCAATACGGTTTTAGATATTTTGCGGCCCTTTGTGTATGGTTTTGTCATAGCTTTTCTTTTAAATAATCCAGTAAAATATTTTGATAAAGTGATGCGCACAACTGTAAAAAATGCAAAGGTGCGCCGTGCGTTGTCGGTGATGCTGGCAATGGTGATTTTTACTGTATTAATCAGTATTTTGATTGCTTTTTTGGTGCCGCAGTTGATAGACAGTGCTGTTACGCTGGTGAAGAATATTCAGGAATTTGCATTAAATATTGATGAAAATATTGAAATGTGGTTCTCAGTGCTAAACCAGCAATATCACATTGATCCGACTGTTTATGAAAAAATTACAGGAACCTGGGATGATATTCTGTCCAAAGGCAGTGCATTATTGCTTTCGGCATTTCAGTATGCGTTAGGCTTTACAGGGCAGGTTACCAACGGTGTCATCAATTTTTTTGTGGCGGTGATCATCTCCATTTATTTGCTGATGTCGCGGGAACACTTTTTTGCCCAGCTGCGCAAAGTATTGTACGCATTTTTTCAGAAAAAAACTGTGGAAAAAATGTTGTATGTAGGCAATTTAACCAGCAGAACCTTTAACGGGTTTATCAATGGTAAACTGATAGACTCGTTGATTATTGGTATATTGGCGTTTATCTGTCTGACCATCATGAAAATGCCGTATGTATTATTAATTAGTGTGATTATTGGCGTGACCAATGTTGTTCCGTTTTTTGGTCCTTTTGTAGGTGCCATTCCCAGCGCCTTCATTATCTTTATTGTGGACCCCATTCAGGCTGTATGGTTCTGTCTGTTCATCCTGATTTTACAGCAGATAGATGGAAATATTATTGGCCCTAAAATTCTTGGCGGCACCACCGGATTGCCGGCAATTTGGGTCATGTTTGCCATTTTGATCGGCGGAGGCATTGCTGGTTTTATCGGAATGATTGTGGGTGTTCCAGCAATGGCTGTCATTTATACCTTATTCAAAGCCTATATTAAACAACGGCTGGAAGGTAAGGATTTGCCGTCCAGCACCGGCGATTATATTGCCACAGGGCAGGACCCGTATCAAGTGAAGAAGGAGAAAGACCATGAAATCCAATCAGGTAAAACAGATTCTTAATTTACAGCAGCAGATTACAGCAATGGAAAAAGAGATTGAGCATTTGTATGCGGAGAGAAAGCTTCTGGTGCAGGAAAGTGAAGCCTTGCTGTCGGAAGTATTGCAGGAAAAAATACAAACGCCGCTTGGATTGGACTATCAATCTGAGTTGGATGTTATTTTGGATGCCCGTGCAGAATTGCCGAAAGCAGCGAAGGTTGGTTGTCAGGGTGTAGAAGGCGCCTATTCCCACCAAGCAGCCGATCAATTTTTTGCACAGCCGGATATTCAGTTTTTTGATAAGTTTGAAGATGTGTTTGCTGCGGTGGAAGATGGAATTGTACAGTACGGTGTGCTGCCAATTGAAAATTCCACAGCTGGTTCGGTAACGCAGGTGTATGATTTGATGCGCAAACACAACTTCTATATCATAAAAGATACCAAGGTTCTGGTGCGGCATAATTTATTAACAGCTGTGGATACAGCCGTTGGTCAGCTGACAGATATTTACTCCCATCCGCAGGCGTTGAATCAGTGCATGAAGCTGCAGGAGCAATATCCGGACATTCAGTTCCACGAATATTCCAATACGGCAGCGGCGGCAAAATTTGTTGCTGCGCAGAATAATCCCCATTTGGCAGCAATTGCTTCTGAAAAATGTGCGCAGCTTTATCATATGAATCAACTGCAGAAGGATGTGCAGGATATTACAGGCAATGCTACACGGTTTATTTGCATTAGCAAAACGCCAGGGTTTTCCGTTGATGCCAATAAAATCAGTTTGTGCTTAACTGTGCCTCACAAACCAGGGGCGTTGTATCATCTGCTGCGCAAATTTGCGCTGAACAGCTTAAACCTTTGTAAGCTGGAGTCACGGCCTTATCCAGAAAAGAAATTTGAGTATTTGTTTTATCTGGATATCGAAGGAAAGTGCAGTGATGTTCAGGTTCGTTGGCTGTTGAACGACCTGAATCATCAGTTGGGATATTTTAAATTTTTAGGCAGCTATAATGAGCAGTTGATAGCTGACGGCGAATAATATAGCTTAAAAAATGTTGTCATACATCTCCTCTTACGTGTATATACATGGGTATAAGATAGAGAAAAGGGGGGAGTATGATGGCAGTATATCAGAATCATAAATTAAAAACACCAAGCAAAGGCTTCTGGCGGTTTTGTGCCCAGATGGCAGGTTCGCTGGGTGTTTTTTTTCTGGTGCTGACTATTTTTCAAAGCACCTCGCCAGGCAGTTTAAAATGGCAGCAGTTTTTGCGGGAAAGTTTTACTGTGGATGCTGATTTAGCGCCGGTTATGCAGTTTTTTGGCGACTTCTCGGTGGACAGCCTGCCGGAGGGCGATGTAATCAGTGTAAATGCGCCTGTCAATCGGGTTCAGGAGGCAATGGCAGTTCCTGTGACTGGTAAAGTGGTGAATGAATATGGCTGGGATCAGACTCAATTGGCTGCGGCATTTCAGGATGGTTTATTGATTGCTACAGCACCGGCTGAAGAAATAAAAGCGGCTTATGACGGCACAGTAACAAATCTTACGGAGACAGATGGCGATTATACCATAGAGATTTCTCATGCCAATGGTCTGGTCACCATTTACGGCAAATGTGCCCAATGTTATGTACAGTTAAATGAACCGATAGAAAAAGGGCAGGCAATCGGAACAACGCAGCAGACAGAGCAGGAAGACGGTAACTTTTATTTTGCTGCCCGTTACTTAGGAGAACCCATTAATCCATTAGAATTGTTGAAAGAAAAAGAAGCGGGTGCATAACAATCGAATTTTATTATGTATCAAAGAGGCCAAATCCTATGGATTGGCCTTTTTCTTTGCCGGGATACTGCATTTTCTGTTAGATTTGCGGTTGTGAGAAAAATAATTGTAAATTTTAGGAAAAAATATCTTGCAATTTTTGGAAGAAATAGGTACAATATAGACAGTAAATATTTACCAAAAATGAAAATAAATTTAGAATAGAAGAATGCAATTTATGAGGGAGGTATCTTGTTTTATCATTGCGTGTTCATATTACATTAGTTTCTGGAGTAAAAAATAAGGAGTGTATCGGTATGTACAAAGTTTTATTAGTGGATGATAATCAGCAGTTTTCCAATATTTTAGAAAATTTCTTGAAAGAAAAGGGAGATATAGAAGTTGTAGGTGTTGCTGTGGATGGTTGGGATTGTTTAGAAAAAATTGAGGCGGTAAAGCCTGATGTGGTTGTATTGGATATGATTATGCCGCGATTGGACGGAATTGGTGTTTTGGATCGTATGCAGAATTTATCAGTGCATCCCAAGGTTATCATGCTAACTGCATTTACCAATGACACCATGATCCAGCGTGCGATGATGAAAGGCGCTTCCGATTATTTAGTCAAACCATTTGAACTGGAAGGAATTTATGAACGCATCAAAGATGTTTGCCGTTTCTATCCCGGTATGGTAATGGAGGGCGGCGGAACTGTGGGCAATTTGGCTCTGGCAGATCAAATGGCAGTTTATCAGCCGGTGCGTCCTGTTCAAAAACGAAAACCGCTGGAAGTAGAGGTCACTTCTTTGCTGCATGATATGGGAGTACCTGCTCATGTAAAAGGATATCAATATTTGCGGGATGCCATTTTGATGATTTTAGATGATATTCATTTACTCAGTGGGATTACCAAAGATTTATATCCTAAAATTGCCGAAAAATATGATACCACGCCAAGCCGCGTGGAACGGGCCATCCGCCATGCCATTGAACTGGCTTGGGGCAGAGGCAATATTGATTTAATGACAGAATATTTTGGCTATACCATCAATTTAGAAAAAGGAAAACCGACAAACTCTGAATTTATTGCAATGGTATCAGACCGTATCCGTTTAAATTATTAAGAGATTTTTATTTATCTTCTCACAAAATATTGTTATAATAAAAACAAATATTATAATGAGGTGATAATCATGTTTGTTGGAACTGTAAAAGATATGCCCAAAATTGATATGACACCGGGCGGTGCCAAAGGCACAGTAAAACAGGTTGCAGTTGGCCCGCAGCAGGGGTGGGAAGATTATGTGATGCGGATTATGACCTTGGAAACAGGTGGAAATTCTCCGCAGCATGCCCATGATTGGCCGCACATCAATTATGTGATTTCCGGTACCGGCGTGTTGATGATAGATGGGACAGAGTTTCCTATCGAAAAAGGGACGTGTGCCTATGTGCCCTCCAATGCAGAGCATTGTTTTACCAATACCGGAAATGAGAGCTTGGAGTTTATCTGCATCGTTCCTACCAGAGGAGAAGCTTAATAGAAAGAGGATAGATCACCTGGCCAGCAGTGTGGTCTATTTTTCATGTTGGATTCAGTTTTTAGGTTGGGAGTTATCAATATGAAAAAAAATATTATTCTGGTAGGATTTATGGGAACCGGAAAAAGCTCTGTTGGTTTTCGTCTGGCGCAGCGGCTGAATATGGAATTTTGTGATACCGATCGTCAAATTGTAGCCGCTGCGGGAATGGATCTGATCACCTTATATCATAAGCATGGTAAAATACGGTTTCAGTCTGAGGAGGATTTGGCCTTAAACCGATTTTTGAAAAAAGAAAATTGTGTGATTTCCACTGGGGGTACGTTGCAATTTTATGAAGAACGGCTGCAAAAGATGCGGCAATCCGGTTTGATTGTCTGTTTGAAGGCCGATCCGGAAACGATTCAGCGCAGGGTAATGCGCAAAAATAATCGTCCATTTTTGCGAAAAGGCTATGTAATGGAAGATATTTGCCTGCTTCATCAGGAACAGAAGTGTTGGGAAACAGCAGCGGATTTGGTTATTGACACAACAGATAAAACCTTTGAACAGATTTTGCAGAAAATAATAAAAAAATGGGAGCAAGAACTACATGGAATTTTATAAAGTGATTTATCAGCAGGGGCAATATCAATTGGAGGAAGAAGCCGGACAGGATGGTACTGTTTTGGATAATGGGATGCTGAGCAGACTGGCAGC
>USPE01000054.1 GCA_900556545.1 uncultured Peptococcaceae bacterium
GGCGGCCGGAAAAATGCTGCTGCAACGTATGCGCCAAAGCCTGCGCCCCTGCCGGATTATGGGCTCCATCCACAATAAACAGCGGCTTAGTTCCAATCATTTCAAACCGCCCCGACCAACGGGCCAGTTTTAGCCCCTGCCGGATGTGATCATCGGTCAGCGCCACGCCCTGCTGCTGCAAAACTTGCAGCGTTTCCAGCGCAATGGCGGCATTCAGCCGCTGATAATCACCCAGCAGACCAATCACCACATGTTCCCAATGGCCATAAGAGAAACATTGCCCTTGTTCACTCCACTGTTCTGTTTTCAGTTTATCCGCTTCCACCAGCACAGGCGTTACCTGACAGCGTGCGCATTGCGCCTGTAAAACCGACAGCGCTTCCGTCGGCTGCACACCCAACACCACAGGACACCCCGCTTTGATAATGCCGCCTTTTTCTTCCGCAATGGCGGCCAGAGTTGTACCCAGCATACGGGTATGATCCAAACTGATACTGGTAATCACCGACAATACCGGTTTAGCAATTACGTTGGTAGAATCCAGCCTACCGCCCATGCCCACCTCCAGCAGCACATAATCACACTGCATTTGCTGGAAATACAAAAACGCCAGCGCCGTTTCCACTTCAAATACGGTAGGACACTCCTGCCCCTGCTGCTCTAGCTGCAGACAGGCTTGCTTGATGATGGTCAGCAACTGAGCCAATGCATCCGGCACAATATACACGCCGTTTACCTGTATCCGTTCCCGATAATCATACAGCGTCGGCGAAATATAGCGTCCCACCCGCAATCCGGCCTGCTGCAGCGCACTGTCCAAAAAGGCGCACACAGACCCCTTGCCATTGGTGCCGGCCACATGAATACAACGCAGCGATTGCTCCGGATGACCCAACAGATCCAGAAGCCGCCAAATCCGCTCCAGTCCCAGCGAAACCCCTTTTTCATTTAACTGATGAATATATTCCAATGCTTCCTCGTAATTCATTACGTCACATTCCTTATCTCTGCATAAATCTGCTCTGAAAAATCTGTAACCTATATTTTATCACGCTCCCTTTTTCCTGTATACCCTTATCCCATATTCAGAAAATTTTTATGTATCTGCACTTGTCCAAATAAATCCTGCATCCATATCTCCTCCCACCGTCACTGTCCTTCTAAGCTCTTACTGAAAGGATTGCATCTCCATCACCATCTATGAATGACTGCCAATCCCCACTGCCATACAACAACCTCTAAAATCGCCACAGAATGCGGGGAACTTTTTCCATGCAGATTCGTCTAAAAATTAACAAATTTGCAAAAGTCATGGAGGAATAATTATGAAAAAAATCTGGCTGCCCCTTATGCTATGTCTGTTGCTGCTGTCAGGCTGCGGCGCATCGGCAAACTCCCCACAAGCAGATACATCTGCTGACCAAACCATCTCGCTGCGCATTGTAGATGGTGCCGACACCGGCCATTTGGTACTGGCAGGAGAAACCGCTGCGGAAGTTTACACCCTGTCAACTGCCGAACTTCCCGTTTATCTGGATGGCGCATTGGCCGATGCCTCTGTTTTAGAAGATGGTATGCAGGCGCAGATTTCCTACAGCGGAATCACGCTGGAAACCTATCCGCTGCAATTAGATAAAGTCTCCTCTATCGCGGTCAACGCCCATGGCACACAACAAAACCCTTACGGAACCTTTTATGATTTATGCGGATTATATCTGCAAGTGCTAAATGATTTATGGGAAAAAGACAGTGGTCTGAATGACGGCGTTGCTTACGTCAGTGTGGATTTATCCCGCGCTCCCGGTGATTTAACCGCCGGAGAACAATCGGCTATCGCTTGGATTTTTGCCAACACCCACCAAGTAGAAGGGCTTTCCCTATCCCATGAACAGCTGCTGGAACAAGGCTATCTCACTCCTGTGCCGGGCATGACTGATACCGAAAAAGGTCCTGCGCCCACCCACTGGGAGGACGGCGTTCTGTTTGGCATCACCCCATCCTCTGAAAAACAAACAGAGCAATCTTCGTTGCCGACATTACAGTTTGACGCACAAAAATGGCGTTCTCCATTGGGCGCTTACTTCTTCAGCAACTGCACTGCCACTTGGCCCCAGCAGGGTGCATGGGAGTCATACACTGTTGAAGCCGAAATGATTTCCTGAGAAAAATTACAAAAAAATACTTGACGCTCCAACCACTGCCGGGGTTATACTGAATAACAGAACTTACAGTGAAGGAGCGTCTATTATGTTTGGCACAATCGTCAATACCATCGCCATTGTCACCGGTAGCCTAATCGGCAGTGTGGTGCAAAAAGGAATCAAAGAAGAATATCAGAACGGACTCTTTACTGCCATGGGACTGGCTGCCACTGCGCTGGGCATCAACGCGGTTGTCAGCAATATGCCCGACAGCCAGTATCCGGTGTTATTTATCATCAGCCTGGCCGCAGGCAGCTTGCTGGGCACCATCTTAAATTTAGACGGCCGCTTTCAAGCCTTAACCGGACGATTTGGCACATCCCATCTGGGGCAGGGATTGTCCACCGCCGTGCTGTTATTCTGTATCGGCACCTTATCCATTCTGGGCCCGATTCAAAGCGCCTTATACGGCGACGAAACCTATCTGCTTACCAACGCTACCCTGGACTTTGTCACTGCTATGGTGCTGGCTTCCACCTACGGCATTGGTATTGCTCTGGCTGCTGTCATTTTATTTTTCTGGCAGGGCAGCATCTATCTGGGCGCAGGTTTTTTGTCTGCCTTTTTATCGCCGCAACTGCTAACGGAAATCTCCATTATCGGCGGTATTCTCATTGCCAGTTCAGGCATTGGCATTTTGGGGCTGAAGGACTGCAAAACCCTAAATATGCTGCCATCTTTGTTGATTCCGGCCATTTGGTTTGCCATAAAAGGATTCATCGGTCTGTAACAAACAAAACAGCGGCAAACAGGGACTGAACACAACATTTGCATTCAGTCCCTGTTTGCCGCACTGCCTTTCAAAACCACGCCTCGCCTTCACAGCTGCGATACAGCTCATCCAGCCGGTTCTCCAAATCTTCCACCTGCCGAAACAATTCCACCACCAAATCCACCAGCACTTTGCGCTGCTCTTGTAAATCCCTGATTTTCCCTTCCACAATCTCATATCTGTCACTGTATGAATCCATGCCGCTCCCTCCTCATCTTGATAGTGTATGGCGCAGTACACACAAAGGTGAATGATTTCGTTTTTCCAGTCCGCTGGTCAATTTCCTGCAACAAAATCATTTACATTCTGCTGCCCGCAAGGTATGATAAACAAAAATCCTATAGAAGGTGATTGTTATGTACCGCATTTTTTTGATAGAAGATGACCATACACTGGCTGCGCTGCTGCAAAAAAATCTGGAAGCCTGGGGCTATCAAGTACAGCGCGCTGATAATTTTCAAGATATTCTGCCCCAGTTTACCGCCTTTCAGCCCCATCTGGTGCTGTTGGATATCATGCTGCCCTTTTTCAACGGCTATCACTGGTGCAATCAGCTGCGCCAACGCTCCAACGTGCCCATTATCTTTTTATCCTCTGCATCTGACAACATGAATATCGTTCTGGCTATGAACGTCGGCGGCGATGATTTTATAGAAAAACCTTTTGATATCAACGTACTCATTGCCAAGGTGCAGGCACTGCTGCGCCGCACCTATCAGATGACAACGGCTGCCTCTGTGTTAGAACATGGCGGCATCGCCCTCAATTTAAACGATGCCACTCTCACCTGGCAGGAGCAAAAAATTGAACTGACCAAAAATGAATTCAAGATTTTGCAGATTTTGATGGAACACCGCGGCAAAATTATCAGCCGCGATACTTTGATGACCCGCCTGTGGGAAAATGACATGTATGTAGAGGAAAACACCCTGACAGTCAATATCAACCGGCTGCGCAAAAAACTAAACAGCATCGGTCTGACCGACTATATCAAAACCAAAACAGGCAGCGGCTACCTGATTGAAACGGATTACACCATCCCACTATCAAATCAAACAAGCAGCAACAAATAACGCTGCGTTTTGAAAGGACTGAGAACATGCCGTCTTCCATAACCAAATCATTTTTATTATCGAAACGAACACAGCTGTTGCTTCTGCTGCTTTTTTTGTTCATCTTCAGCTGCACAGCTATACTGTACAACCTGCCTCTTGAACCAATTGTATACGCCGGTGCGCTCTGCTGTGCGGCTGCACTGTTTTGCCTTACCATACAATATTATCGGTTTCGCCAGCGGCATATGCGCCTATATCAACTATCCGCACAAATAACAGATACTGTTTCTGATATGTTGCCGGAGCCTTCTTCGCTCTTAGAGCAGGATTATCAACAAATCATTCACAGGCTGCTGCTGCAAAATCAACAGCTGCTCACCCAATGGACTGCTGACAGAACCCAAAGCATAGAGTATTACACCGCTTGGGTTCACCAGATAAAAACACCTATCACAGTCATGCGAATGCTGCTGCAGGAAGAAGACACTGCCGCCAACCGCGCTTTGCTGGATCAGCTGTTTTCCGTCGAGCAATATGTAGAAATGGCTTTATCCTATGCCCGGCTGGACAGCCAGACCTCTGACTTTGTACTTCGCCAATGTCAGCTGGACCCTGTCATTCGGCAAGTAATCCGCAAATATGCCGCCCAGTTTATCCATCAAAAAATTCAGCTGCGCTATACCGGCACCGATGTCAGCGTTATCACCGACGAAAAATGGCTGGCCTTTATACTGGAACAGCTTTTATCCAACGCTTTAAAATATACAAGGCAAGGCGCCATCACCATTACTGCCGATCAGCATTCCCTTTGTGTTGCCGACACCGGCATCGGCATTGCGCCGGAGGATTTGCCCCGCATCTTTGAAAAGGGATTTACCGGTTATAACGGCCGTTCGCAGCAAAAATCTACCGGATTGGGACTCTATCTGTGCCAACGCACCGCCAAAAAGTTAAACTGTACCCTGCAGGCCGTCTCACAGCCAGGGCAAGGCACTGCCATCACCATTCAATTTCCCGACCCACAAAAGCTAGCGCTATAATTCACCCATTGCAGCCTGCAGCAAAAAATATTGCTGCGGTTGTTTTGCACTTATCACTTCAAATCTTACAAAAATGTCACATCAGACGGCCGCAATGTCACATCAAACGATGTTCTTTGCCGGCCATTTCTTTTATACTAACAATATACTAACTGCAAAAAATCCATAAAATAATTCTTACAAGGAGGACTGCCCCATGGCATTACTGGAAGTACAAAATGTGAAAAAAACCTATGTATCCAAGTTTGGTACTGCACAGGTGCAGGCTTTAACCGATATTTCCTTTTCGGTAGAAAAAGGCGAATACATTGCCATCATGGGAGAATCGGGATCAGGCAAAACAACACTGCTGAATATTCTGGCAGCGCTGGACAAACCGTCCGGCGGGCAAATCATACTGGATGGACAGCCGCTGCACACTATTTCTCAAAAGCAACTATCCGCCTTTCGACGCAATCATCTGGGCTTTGTGTTTCAGGACTTTAATCTGCTGGACACCTTTTCACTGCGGGATAATATCTTACTGCCCTTGGTACTGGCCAATGTTCCTTATGCCCATATGGAACAGCGTTTACTGCCGTTAGCCGTTCAGCTTGGTATTGACAACATTCTTGACCTGTATCCCTATGAGGTATCCGGCGGACAAAAGCAACGGGCTGCGGTAGCGCGGGCTGTCATCACCAATCCCAAATTACTGCTGGCCGATGAACCTACCGGCGCACTGGATTCCAAAGCCGCCGCCCAGCTGCTTCAGCTGTTCAGTATCATTAACCAACAGGGACAAACTATTATCATGGTAACCCACTCGGTAAAAGCGGCCAGCTATGCCAACCGCATTCTGTTTATCAAAGACGGCGCAGTCTTTCATCAAATTTATCGGGGCAACGCCGACAACGAAACCTTGTACCGCAAAATTTCCGATACATTGGTGGTGCTGTCAGGAGGCGATGAACAATGACATCTGAGCAATCCCGTTTTTCTTACCGGAAACTGGCGGCGCACACACTGAGCAACAACCGGCAGACTTATCTGCCTTATACCGTTGCCGCCACAGTGACTGTTATGATTTACTACATCCTGCAGTCGCTATCTTTAGACCCTGCTATGGATTCCATACTGGGCGGACGGATTGTCGCCGAATTTATGGCTATGGGCAGCGTGGTTATCGCCGTTTTTTCTATCATTTTTCTGTTTTATATCAACAACTTTCTCATGAAGCGCCGCAAAAAAGAATTGGGACTTTATCATATCCTCGGCATGGAAAAACAGCATATCTGCTGTATTACAGCAATCGAACTATTCTTTGTAGGCATAGTCAGCATTTTGTCCGGCATTTTTTTAGGAATCTGCTGCAACAAATTTATGTATCTGCTGATTGTAAAACTGCTGCACGGCACTGTATCCTTCGGCTTTTATATTTCTGCAAAAGCAGTCTGCCGCACAATGTTATTTTTTTCCATAGCATTCGGTCTCACCTTTTCAGGCACAGTCTGGCAAATTTGCACCAGCAACCCCATCACACTGCTGCGCAGTGAGCAAACAGGCGAGCAGGAACCCAAAGCAAAAAAAGGCATTGCAATTTTGGGCTTGTTTTGTCTCGGCGCAGGTTATGCCATCGCCCTGTCATTACAACAGCCCATAGAAGCCATGATCCCCTTGCTGATTGCTGTATTATTGGTTATCATCGGCACATATTGCACCTTCACCGCCGGCAGCATTGCACTGTTAAAGCTGCTCAAAAACAAAAAAGATTATTATTATACACCTGCTCATTTTGTCAGCGTGTCCGGATTATTATACCGCATGAAGCAAAATGCTGTGGGACTGGCCAACATCTGCATTTTGTCCACCATTGTGCTGGTGCTGTTATCTTCCACCTTGGCGCTAATGCTGGGCATTGAAGAAAATATCGACCGCCGCAATCCCTATGATATTTCCTTTTATGCACTGGACAGCACACCGCAGCAAAATGATCAGTGGCTGCAGATTACCGAGGACATACTGCATCAGCAAACCACCATTACCGGTCTGGATTCCTATGTATATTTGGAATATACAGCCCAACAGACGAACAATCAGTTGGAACTGGCAACAAAATACAGCGCTGCTGACAGCGCAGATACCAAAGCGCTCCTGCTGATTCCCGGCAGCTCCTATCTGGCAGCAGAACCGCAAGGGCAGCCTCCGGTTCCCGGACAGCTGCTGCTGTACGATTCCAGCCAAACGTACCGGTATGACACACTGCAGCTGGAAGCACAAACCTATACAGTCCGCACACTGGATACGCCTTTTGTACACAACAGTATGGCTGACTACAATCGCACCGGCAGTTATTATCTGGTGCTGTCCGACTATGATTTTGAACAGTTTTGCCAAAGTCATAACCAACAACCGGAATTTTACTGCGGCATAACACTGTCTGCCATTCCCCAACAACAGTTAGAAATAGCCCAATCGCTGCAGCAGGCTTTGGAAGCCCAGGGTTTATACGGCCGCGTAGAAAGCCGCAGCGGCATAGCCGCAGAACTGCGGGGCATGTACGGCGGACTGCTGTTTCTGGGCGGATTTTTAAGCATCATCTTTTTCCTGGCTACGGTGCTAATTATTTATTACAAACAAATTTCAGAAGGCTACGAAGATAAAAAACGCTATCAAATTCTGCAAAATGTAGGCATGAGCCAGCAGGAAGTAAAAGCCGCCGTCACATCGCAAATTCGGATTGTATTCTTTCTGCCGCTGCTGATGGCAGCGCTGCACATGCTCGTCTGCCTGCCGGCCTTATACAAAATACTGACAATATTGGGGCTGGTCAATTTTCAGCTGCTGCTGGGCAGCACCATTGGATGCTTTTCGCTGTTTGCTCTGCTGTATCTGTTTGTATATCGGCTGACATCCCGCGCCTATTATCAAATTGTTAAATATACAAAATAAGAGGAGTGTTATTTTATGTCTTGCAAAACCGGGTTTAATTCGTTTCAGTTAAAATTAATTGCACTGATTCTGATGACCTTTGACCATATCCATTATTTTGGCTCTACCATCACTGTCATGCCTGCTTGGCTCCATATTTTGGGCCGGATTTCTGCGCCGCTGTTTCTGTTTATTCTGGCACAGGGAATGTATTACACCAGCAACAGATTCAAATATCTGCTGCGGCTCTATCTGGCTTCGCTGCTCATGGCCATAGGCAACATCCTAATGAATGACTATTTCCCTTTGCCGGGCAATGCAGTGATCATTAATAACATCTTTGCCACCATGTTTTTGTGCGGCATTTACATCTGTGCCATTGAATGGATGGCACAGGGCATCAAACAAAAACAAAGCAAAGCCTTCAGCCGCGGCCTGCTGTTCTTTTTACTGCCCATCATCTCCACCGTGCTGATGCTGGTGCTGGTTACTACGCAAACAGATATAAGCGCTGTGCGTTTATTATTTATCCGCAGTATTGCGCTGCTGATTCCTTCCCCCTTATTTGTGGAAGGCTCTGTAGCTTGGATTTTATTAGGCGTGGCATTCTATTTTCTGCGCAGCCATAAAACTGGTCTGACTGTATTCTACAGCTTACTCAGTTTGTTCTTTTTATACCAAGCCGCCGCAGATGGCATCACGCTGGTCAATCTGTTCGTCAATAACCCACAGTGGTTTATGATTGCTGCGCTGCCCTTTATGCTGCTCTATAATCAACAAAAGGGCCGCAGCATGAAGTATTTGTTTTATCTTTATTATCCGCTGCATATTTATGTGCTGGCTTTGCTGGCCCATTTGGCTGCATCCTGAATACAATACGCATAATTTTGCATAAATCAGCAAAGTTATACAAAATTTTTCAAAAAAATTCATCAAATTGAATTGACAATCAATTTCTCCTGTGCTAACATATATTCACTATAAAGCACATCGGTTTTATAGGTTTATATGCACATACAGCGATGATGGGATTCCCAGTAGCGCAGTCCGGTTACAATGCAGAGAGCAGGTTGGTTGGTGAAAAACCTGCAGCACAGACTGAACGCCAATTTCACTCCCGGAGCTTCTGTTTTTAACAGCGGTTTGCTGGCCGTTACAGCAGCATAGAGGCATTGATGTTTTTTTTGTCCATCGATGTAAATAAAGGTGGTACCACGGTCATTCGTCCTTTTTGGGATGGATGGCCGTTTTTTTATCTATATTTTATTTTTTCTTTAGGAGGGGTTGCCAGTATGCCCACTGACCAAAGCGCCGGTTCCAACCAGGACTTTGACATTGAAAAAAAGGCGCAGGAACTTTTAGAGGAGACCGACTCGGACAGCAGAATCCGAATTTTTGACAGTAAATTTGCCAAACTTCTTGCTGTAGGTCTGATTATATGGTCGTTGTTTCAGCTTTATTACAATACCATTGGTGTCATGTCCACCATTCATTTTCGAGCCTGGCATATTTTATTTTTGCTCTGCTTTACCTTTGTCTATTATCCGGCGTTCAAAAAGGAAAAACGGAAACGAAAGCTTCCTCCCGTTTTTGACCTGGCTTTAATTGCTCTGACCATTTATGTATACACCTATGTGGTCATCAACTACGATGCCATTGCCCAACGGGGCGGCAACTTAAACGGCGCAGACCTGCTGGTTGCCATACTGGGCATTCTGCTCATCTTTGAAGCAGCTCGCCGTGCCAGTCCCAGTCTGGCTGTATTAGGGCTAATCTTTATGGCGTACAACTTTTTGGGGCCTTACATCCCCGGCGTATTCGGCCATACCGGCTTTAGCCTAAAGCGGATTCTCAGCCTGATGTTCTGGGGCAGTCAGGGCGTGTTTGGTGTCGGCATCGGCGTCAGCACCACCTATATCTTTTTATTCGTACTGTTTGGAGCTTTCCTCAAATACAGCGGCTTCAGCCAGTTTATCAATGACATTTCGCTGACTCTGGTGGGCCAAACACCGGGCGGCCCTGCCAAAGTAGCTGTATTGGCCAGCGCACTGATGGGCATGATCAACGGCAGCGCCATTGCCAATGTGGCCACCACCGGCACCATCACCATCCCATTGATGAAAAAAACCGGCTACAAACCGGAATTTGCCGCTGCAGTAGAAGCAGTGGCTT
>USPE01000055.1 GCA_900556545.1 uncultured Peptococcaceae bacterium
GCAAGGCCATCAGAATCATTAAAATACCGGCTATCCAATACCACCACTGTCCGGCAGCGGATATTAAATGGCCTGCCAACGCCGCCGCTACGCCTAAAACCGTTATGGTAATGGCTGTGCCCAAGGCAAAGATAAGGGATAATCCAAAAGCACGGCGCCCTTCCGCATTGCCGCCGCCCACATAACCAATAATTAACGGCAGCATGGACAAAGAACAAGGGCTAATCGAAGTCAGCATACCAGCCGCAAACGCTAATAAAGGCGCCAACCAGCCGCTTTGTCCCAATAGCCCCGATAGTTGTTCCAACCAACTCCCTATCATAGAGCACGCTCCATATCCTGCAAAATCAATGTCATTTGTTCCGCAGTCAGCATACCTTCATGAACAGTGGACAGATGCCGTTCTGTTCCTTTTTCTCTATAATATAAAAATGCAATTTGATTTAAAACCGCTTCACTGGGCTGATAAGGCGTTCCATCGCCATTGATGAAAATCTGCATGGGCGTTGCGCGAAACTGCACCGGAATTTGTGTTTGCAATTGTATCGCTGCTTCTAACTGTTCGTCCACATTCAGTACCCGAATGATGGCAGTTTCTTTATTCCGGCGGTAAGCTTCTGCCAGTTCTGGCTCCATGATAACACAATAGGGACAGCTGTCAGAACTAATATCGATCAGCACAGGTTTTCCTTCGGCCAGCAGCAGTTGTAGATCAAATTGCTCCAGCTCCATCTCTGCAGGCGTTCCCTCTGCTTCTGATTGGGCGGGCACTGTTTTCCACACCCACAAAGACAGCGCCGTACAAATTATCAACAATAACACGATCGGCATAATGCCTTTTTTTTGATCCATCTTTTTCCTCCTGTTTATTTATTATTTTTGGTTAATAACGATGTTTCACGTGGAACAATTTTATTTGCACTGCTGTATCGCCGGGAGATTGTTTGTTGCCTGCCCTCCTTCAGTGGACAGTTTTACCGCCGTTCCCCTTAGTCGGACTACGTCCGCCACGGTTGGAACAGCTGGGCAAACTGTCCGCTTCAATGTCGACAACGGCAACAAAACATCTCCCTAGGTTGCGCATATAAGGCTGTCCTATCCTTTGCCAAAATTCCGACTTAGAGCGAACAATCTTGCCGTATGTCTAAGCTGAGGTGGATGAAATCCAAACCGAAGCAGACATACAAAAGATTGTCCGATGTCCGACGCTTTTCTGGTCGGGTAAACGGAGGGAGCGGCAAAGATAGGACTGCCGACTACACAATCTTTCACGCTAAACATTCATATTAACCAATTTTGTTTGCGATGCTGCATTATCGGCAGGCATTTTTCGTGTACAAAATTATAGCACCTGTATTCCTTAGGCAGCTTGCTCCTGTGCAGATTGATCCTGCTGAGTCTGCTTTTGCTGTTCGTCCATCAGCTGCAATGTGGCGTAGGTCATATCCACAATATCTCCGCGGGTGGCAGCAGTATTGCCCGATGCCTGCTCCTCGGTTAAAATACCGTGAGTAACCGCAATAGCTAAAGCGTCCTGGTAGCTGTGCTCAATATTTAACACTCGCAGCATCATAACTGCATAATCCCGTTTGGAAACGTCATCCGTACCAAAGGTGGTACTGCTTTGTCCCGCTGCCAGTTTGTTGTCGTACAAAAAGCCGATGGAAGATTTGGCCCACTGGGGCACATCGGTAAAAGGACAGACAGAGGCATAATAATCGCCCCGTTCCCGCAATGCGGCAACGCCGTCATTCATACGCATTACCATAACGCCCATTTCAATGCGGGTCATATTATCTTCCAATCGGAACCCGCCTTCATCGCCGGAGAATAGTCCCAGTTCTTTTAGAGCTTCCGCTTTTTTCTGCGTGTCCTGACTGATAGGCTGTGTTGCAGCATCGCTGTTTTGCTCTGTATCTTCTTTATTTTCTCCGCTTACATCATCTAAATAGCTTTTATCCGCAATATCTCCGGAGACAGCGTTTTGCAGCGAAAGACCGGCAAATGGCAGCGTGGTGTCATGTTGACCGGTGGTGCGGCCAGTGTAGATTTCTTTGCTGGTTTCATAGCTGTTTTTGCTGTAGCTGTGCGTTCCTTTTTGCTGGAACGTATCTAAGTCCAGCAGAAAATAGGACCAGCGATCGCTGTTATCCTGTTTGCCCACAGGGTCATTAAATGTAACATCAAGCATCCACCACTTATCGTTCAAATATACCGCATTCCAGATATGGTCGCCGTTATAGGCGGTACCCGTTACTTTTATGCAGGGAATATCCAACAATTGACAAAGCAGCTGCACACTGTTGGCATAGCCTTCACAAACGGCCTTTCCTTCTATCAGGCAGCCATAAGTGGTAAATGCCTTAGGGTATTGCTCCGGATTTTTTACTGCTGCCGACACATATTCACAGTGATCCACCAGATAGTTGTTAATAAACCGCAGCTTTTCATAATCGGTTGTGTAAATATCTGTTTGTGCAACGATTTCCTTAGCCTTTTTTAATACCTGCTGATTGAGGTCATTGTATTCACGGCCGCGGAACGTAACAAAAAAAGTAGTCGGATTCACATTGGTATAATATTGCATGCTGGCATCCAGACTAAAAGGAACCAGTCGTGTAGATAAATCCAGTGCATCATTGATAAAATTTTCTGCCGCGGGACTTTTACCGGCCACATTGGTTTCTATTTGTATTTCGCCCACCGCATTGTTGGTCAGATAATCCTGATATAAAGTTGTTGCCGCTCCCACTTCGTCATTGGCCGAATTAGCCAATGCAGGAAAAGCCGTTGCCAAAATGATAAGACCGGCGCAAAAAACAGTGCTGAGCTTTTTGTGTTTCATGTGCATCCCACACTTTCTTGGTAATTCATTTTACAGACATTTACTGCCCGTTTATATCTGTTACAGTATAGCATAGTTTTACATTTTTTTATGTATGGATTTTATTAAGATTTACTCCAATAAAAAATAATTTTATATAAAAGAAATTTGCTCTGTTAAGCTTTTTGCATTATAATAAATAAAATCAGTATTTTTAAGCAATACACAAGCGGCATGACAGTATCGCAGCAAGTGAAAAACCAGTATCAAAACAGGCAGAGGAGAGAACAAATATGGAAATACTGGCGGAATTAAATCAGTATGCAATCATTTTTACAGCAGTTATGGCACTTTTAGCCCTTATTTTTTTAATTCGTCTGGTGCAGCTGCAGGGAGAGGTAAAAGCCCTAAAGAAAAAATATACAGCGCTTACGTTGGGTGTAAACGGTGAAAACCTCAGCCAGATCGTAGAAGATTTGGTGGCCAGCAATGCGCAGACTCAGCAGATATCCCAGCAGCTGGAGCAAGATGTAAAAGACCTGCGCAAGCGGCAGCAGGCCAACTTAAATCATGTAGCCATTATGCACTATAACGCCTTTGATTTTACCTACGGTGAGCTGAGTTTTTCTATGGCTGTGCTGGATGACTTGGGTAACGGTTATATCTTTACCAACATTCACAATAGGGATGATGCCCGTTGCTATTGCAAACGGATATTAAACGGCGAAAGCAAACATCCGCTGAGCGATGAAGAAAAAGAAGTATTAGAGTATGCCATCAATAATGAAGTCAATTACAGCCGTACCGCCAGAAATACGGCTGTAAGCAAATAAAAACAGGTTGTGGTGATGATATAGTGGAAAACGATAGTTCATTCGGGTTGCTATTTAAGCAGATTTCCATTGCATTTTCCAATAATTTTCAGAGAGAAGCGGCGCGGTATGATCTAACACCGTCCCAGGCCAGCATCTTGATTTATTTATCCAAGGTGGATCATCCGGTAAATCAACGAGAGTTAGAAAAATATTTCAGGCTGACCAACCCCACAGTAACAGGGTTGATGCAGCGCATGGAAAACAAAGGATTTATTCGCCGGGAAATGAATCAGGCGGATAATCGTTCCAAATATATTATTTTAACGCCCAAAGCCATGGAGATCAGTGCCGAAGTGCGAAACAATCTATATAAAGTAGAAGAAGATATTACTCAGGGGCTATCTCAGCAGGAGTGTGCCCACCTGCGTCAGCTGCTGCAGCAGGTGTTGGAGATCATGTATCGCTGTCCCCAGCAGGATTAAGTATTTTGCCTGGCGGGTAATGATATGATGCAGATGTATTTGACAGAACCAATGGAAGTGAAGTGGAGGACATGCTGTTTACAGAATGGAATATGGATGAAGTATTGGCGGTTACGGCAGAAGAAGCCAGAGCTGAAGGAAGGGCGGCTGGAAGAATCGAAGGCGAACGCAGCGGCTTGGAAAAAGGTAGGAAACAGATGATACGAGCGTTAGATGGCGTGTTATCCGCTGAGGTGATTGCGGAAAAGTTGGGATAGTTGTTAGAGTATGTGCAGGAGATTTTGAAGAAACAGTAAGAATGATGGCTCTGTATCGCTATGGTGCAGAGCCGTTTTTTATGCTTCATTTGGTCTTATAAACGATAAATAGAGGATTCAATTTGGCGAAATGGAAAAATGCTGACCGTAGTAAGGTACTTGAACGGAATAATTTTGTTGCTGCAAGCTTTGTGCCAGCAGTAAGGAAACCTCTTCATCGCCATGGTTTAAAAATATTTGCTGCGGTTTGGGTTGTATTTGGCCAAGCCATTGCTGCAAAATTTGATAATCACCATGAATGGGGCGGAGATGTAGTGATACAATGCGGGCTTGTACGGTTATATCATGCCCCAGTAGTTTCACCCGGCGAGTACCGTTGGATAATATGTGACTCAGAGTACCGCGGCGTTGGTTGCCCAGCAGGATAATTGTGCATTGGGAATTGTTTAAGTTATGTAGAAGGTGGTGGCAAATAGGGCCGCTGTCGCAGGCGCTGCTGGCAGCAATGATTACTTTGGGTGCAGGAGTATGATTAATTGCCTGTGATTGTTGGCGGTTGGTACAAAAATGCAGATTGGAAAACTCCAGTAAGGTGCCGTGATGCTGTTTTAAAGTTAATGCCTCTTTATCCAGATAAGCATCTAGCATACCGCTGCGGTATAATTGATTTGCTTCCTGAGATAGCGGGCTGTCTACATAAACGGGAAAGTCTGGCAGGGAAGGGGTAAGCTTATGTTGTTTGATGCAATGCAGATAGTAGAGCAGCTCTTGGGTGCGGCCAACAGCAGCGGCTGGAATTAAAACATTGCCGCCGCGCTGAAAGGTTTGCTCCAGTAATTGGGCCAATGGCTGCAAATAATCAGACTGCTGTAAGTAGCAGTGGTCTCCATGGGTACTTTCCATAACTACAATGTCTGCTTTTGGTGCATTTTGCGGGTTTTCGATGATGGGCATGCTGCGATTGCCGATGTCGCCGCTGAATACGATGGTGCGTTGCTGCTGTTGTTCCGTATAGCGCAAGGCGATTGTGGCAGAACCCAGCATATGACCAGCATCATAAAAAGTAAACTGTAGTTGGGGCTGCAGCTTGCATGGCTGATGATAAGGGAGGGTGTGTATTTGCCGCAGTGTGGCTTCTACATCCTCCATGGTAAACAATATGCGGTTTGTTGATTGATGTTTGTGCCAGTGATGGTCATTTTCCTGCATGTGGGCACTGTCCTGCAGCATAATTTTTAATAACTGGGCTGTAGGTTCTGTCATAAAAACAGGGCCGGCGAATCCCTGCTTTACCAGCAGCGGCAGCCGGCCGCAATGATCTATATGACAATGGGTTAGCAAAACGTAGTCGATATCCTGAGGCTGAAAGGGAAAGTGATGGTTATCAATCACATCATGCCCCTGCTGCAGACCACAGTCAATCAATAGCTGTGCTGTGGGCAGTTGTATGTGAATGCAGCTGCCGGTGACCGCTCGGGCTGCACCGCAAAAAGTAAGTTCCATGATAAAGATTCCTCCGCTTCTGAGTATGCTTTTTATAAATGGTTAATAATAGGTTTTCCATTACAGGCGGAGTCTATGCAAATATCGGTTATTTACGGATTATTGTCTTTGAGCGATGGCGTTACTGAAAGCTACAAATTCGTCTACACTTAACGTTTCGCCGCGGCGTGTGCCGTCTATTTCCACTTCCTGCAATGCTTGCTGCATGAGAGCGCTGTCCATGTCTAGCGTTTTTAAGGCATTGTTCAGTGTTTTGCGGCGTTGACCAAAAGCAGCCTTCACTACTTGATGAAATAATTGTTCATTGTCGGCCTGCAATGGTTTTTGTGTCCATGGTTGGATATCTACCACAGCAGAGTCCACATCAGGCTGTGGGATAAACATATGCCGGGGCACAGTGAAAGCATAGCGGACATTGCCATAATAATGCAGAGAAACGGTGATAGCACCGTACTCCTTTTTTCCTGGCTGAGCGGTAAAACGCTCAGCTACTTCTTTTTGCACCATAATGACAATACGGTCAATGGAAAAGCCCTGCTCTAAGAAATACATAACCAGTGGTGTGGTGATGTAATAGGGCAGATTGGCAATTACTTTACAGCGATGAGGTGCCCCCAGTTTTTCCTGGATAACAGCATCTAAATCAAGCTGTAGGGCATCGCCCTGCACCAGATAAAAATTATCAAATCCGGCCATGGTTTCTTCGATAACAGGAACCAAATCGCGGTCGATTTCGATGGCAATGACAGCTTTGGCTCGCTGCGCCAGTGCTTTGGTTAATGTGGCAGCGCCAGGCCCTACCTCGATGACAACATCATCAGGGCCGACATCGCCGGCATCTACAATTTTTTGTAGCAAATTGCTGTCGGTAATAAAATTTTGTCCAAATTTCTTTTTAAATTTGAAGTTGTGTTTTTGCAGTGTATCTTTTAAGTTCATAACATGGCCTCGATTTCTTCCCGGGGGATTTGGTAGCTGTTTAATTTTTTGACTAATTGTTTGGCATTGCAATGGCCGATGGATAGTTTATCGCATAATGCGCCGCGCCGTGCAGCGCTGTCCGGCAAGCCGGATAGTCCCCATTGCACCAGGTCATTCAAGTCGTACACAATGTCATATTGCTGATGCTCTGCTCGGGCGGCGTTTAACGCCCGTAAAATAGCTTGGGGAGAAGCGTATTCTACGCCGAGCTTTCCGGTTTTAGGGCAGCGTCCTTCTTCTTTGGTAATGTAGGCATGTTTGCAGCCTGGCACCTGATCTTTTAAAATGTGCCTGATTTTTCCGCCCGGAAAATCGGGATCGGTAAATACAATCACGCCGCGTTTTTGCGCCAGCTGGCGGATTTCTTCTATTTTTGTCTGCGTTAACCCCAGGCCGGTGGTAATTAAGATATCAGCTTCTACAGCTCGGCGCAATGCGCTGACATCATCTTTGCCTTCTACCACGATTACTTCTTTTATTTTTGGTTTCATATATTGGTCAGAACCCTTTCTGCACAGATAGTGCTGTGTTATCATACTGTATGGTTGATATTCTTTTTATTATAACCGATTCTGCCATAGGCACAAAGAAAAAATTTACTGTAGTAGAAAGAAACATGTTATAATAAGAAAATATAAAACAAAAATGGTTATTCTAATAACAGCAGATGTGTAGCAGAGGAGGGAATGGAAATATGCTGGACTTTTTTTTAGAGCATCATTTATTAATTTTTGAATCATCCTGGCTTGTTGCCTTGATGACTTTGATGATTGCTACAGTTATTTCCATGGGAAAACGGGACCCGGCCAAAACATTGTGCTGGTTGTTGGTGTTGTTTTTGATTCCGGTGCTGGGCATTGTGCTGTATCTGCTGTTTGGTGAAAATCTGCGGGGCAAAAAATGGACACAGCGTCGGCAGATGGTACAGGATTTTTTGGAGTCTGACGAAGCTAAAAAGATAATAGACCCGGATAATCTGGATACGTTGCATAAATTGGCAGAACAAAATATCCACTTTGATATTATGGACAGAAATATTATGCATTTGGTTATGCGCTCTGGTACGGTTCCTATTACGGTACATAATCAAATAGATATTTATACCGATGGCCGGGAAAAATTTGCTCAAATGCTGCGGGATATTGAACAGGCGAAAGATCATATCCACCTGGAATATTTTATTATAAAAGATGGCGAAGTGGCCAGAGCTATGCGGGAGCTGCTGATTAAAAAGGCGCTGCAGGGGGTTGAAGTGCGCATTTTGTATGATGATATCGGCTCCTGGAGACTTTATTTAACACCGATGTTTATGCATGGATTGCGTTCTGTGGGTGTGGAGGCAAAGACCTATGTGCAGGCTCGGTTCCCTTTTTTGCATCGTAAATTGAATTATCGTAATCACCGCAAAATCTGTATTATCGATGGAAAAATCGGTTATATCGGCGGTCTAAATATTGGCGATGAATATGTACACCGCAGCAAAAAGTTTGGTTATTGGAGAGATACCCATCTGCGCATGGAGGGGCCTGCGGTGTATATGCTACAAACGGTGTTTGTAACCGATTGGCTGACTTTGACCGAAAAGCGATTGATGGAAGCCAGATACTTTCCTGTAGTAGATACCACCAAAGGCAGCAGTATTGTACAGATTGCTACATCCGGTGCTGATTCGGAAAATCAAACCATTTACGAAGCATATTTTTATGCAATGGCGCAGGCCCGGGAAACTATTTATATTGAAACACCTTACTTTATTCTTGATGAAGCCATGCTGATCGCTTTAAAAACTGCGTCGCTGTCCGGGGTGGATATTAAAATTATTTTCCCCAATATCGCTGACCACTTTACAGTGTATCATGCGTCGTTGTCTTATCTGGAACAGATTATGAGTTTAGGGGCAGAGGTTTATTTTTATGATAAACAGCCAGGCCCGTCCTTTATTCATTCTAAATTGCTGTTAGTTGATCATGAAATCGCCTCAGTGGGTACAGCCAATATGGATATTCGCAGCTTTATGATCAATTCGGAAATCAATGCATTTATTTATGATAACAAAACAGTAAATCGGTTGTATCAGATGTTTGAACAGGATCTGCTGGATTCAAAGAAAGTGGATTATCAGCAGTTTAAAGAGAGAAAATTTGGGCAGCGATTGGTAGAATCTTTTTGCCGGTTGTTTTCTCCGTTACTGTAAACGGTATGTGCGTAAAAAATTCTTGTTGTAAAGTGTTAGAGCTTATAGTATAGGAATGGAGGTTTGGGTGTTTAGATGGATTATTCAAAAATAGAAGGTGCTATTTATGTACATTTTTCTAAAGGGGAATATATCATAAAATCAGGAGAAAAAGCTAATAATTTTTATTTAGTAGTAAGTGGTCAGTGCTATAGATTAAAAACGACTTATAAAGGCAATCAGGCGATTATGGCTACTTATAAAAAAAATAATATTGCTTGTGCATTTACAGCATATTATGATATGGTCATTGCCTCTGATATTGTTGCAAGTACAACATGTTACTGTTGGAAAATTCCTCGAAACTCTTTTATTAAAGCTATGGAAAATGACTTAACTTTGATTAAATTGTTTTTGGAACAAATTTTACAGGAGTATTATGATTTAGGTGTTCGATTTCGTTCTAAGCAGGATGGTAGTACACCAAATATGTTATGTAGTTTTTTGGCTTCACACGCACAGGAAAAAGAAAGTGGGAAATTTTTGGTTGGAAAAGAATACACTAATGTTGCGATTGCAGGGTATCTTGGTATTCACAAGGTAACAGCAGGAAGAATTATTAATTGTTTGCAAAAAGAAAATATTGTTGAGCGGACAAAAGAGGGATTGTTAGTTAAAGATATGGAAAGATTAAATGAATATGCTGTTCAAAATAAGAAATTGACTTATTAATAACTCAACTTTCCCAGCAAAAATTTGTAAACCAAGCCTGTATAAAGGCAGATTGAGAGTGCATTCAATCCCTTACGTTACTTTTAATGATGGTAGTAATATCAGCAGTGAATGTGCTTAATTGCTCTACAAAGAGAGCCATAAGGTTCTGCAACGCCTAGAAGAAGCCCATGTCCTGGATATCATCACATAGGTTAAAATATAATTCACCAAAAGTTTTACTATCATTTTCATTCCCGCGAATCCATTTCAGAAGCATATATCTGGTAAATACAATGACGGTATGACTAACCATAGCGGTATAGCTGCGGCACTGAAACTCCGTTCCCAG
>USPE01000056.1 GCA_900556545.1 uncultured Peptococcaceae bacterium
ATGGCGAGGAAAACAATCAAGTTGATGTCCAGACCATTGAGGGATGGGCAAAGATAGGACAAGCCGACCGGCATAACCGTTAGCATGGGTAAAGTACAGACCAACTGCACAATCCTTGAACGAAGAATCAGCAAAGACAGGATAGCCGACCACGCAATCTTTCACACGAAACAATGGAACTTATTTAACCTTCTGCCAACAAACGATTTTATACTGCAAAACAAACACAAACTGTATCAACAAAAGGAGTTGATTTCCTTGTTCACGCTCTCCAATTTACTATTTGCACTCATTATTTTCCTGGCCTGTATCGTATCCGGTTTGGTAGGCTTTGGCAGCAATATTTTGGCACTGCCCTTTCTATCTTTCTTTTTTGATACTAGGGTGATCGTTCCGGTATTGGTTTTAACCGTTCTGTTCAACGGTCTCCCCGTCTGCTGACTCAATACCGCAACGTAAATCTGCCTGTCTATTTCACTATGCTGCCATTGGCCTTGCTGGGCGGCTTTCTGGGTATTCATATGGTCAATATCCTGCCGGAAAGCTGGATGAAATTATTGTTGGCCTTTTTGATGCTGTTGATTGCTACAAAAGGCTTACTGGAGCAACGAGGCATCTGGAAACCGCAGCCGAAAAAAAGCAAAAATCCATTACAATTGCTGATTCCCCTGTTAGGCGGTATGATGCAAGCCGCTTTTGCTTGCGGAGGCCCTGTTTTCAACTTATATATTTTACTGAAGTTGCAGCAAAAAGAGCAGATTCGTGCTACCATGTTTGCCATCGGCGCCACTTCGGCCAGCATCATTGCTTTGCAGTATTTATTAAGCGGCGTTTATCAAGGGCAGGTGCTGCAGTTGGTAGGTTGGTTAATTCCCGCTGCGCTGCTGGCTTATATAGTCAGTGAACGACTCTTTCGGCAAATAAACGGACAACAGTTTTTGCAACTATTATACATTGTATTGATTATCACCGGCTTCATTACCGGCTGGCAAGCATTGCAGTTATTTTAGTCTTATAATAAACAAAGCAATTCTTCTATTCACTTTCATGCATAAAACAGGACAGGCCATGCAAAAACACTTTTTGCATGGCCTGTCCTGTATAATCATATGCTGTTGGTACGGTAAGAATATACTTTTTACTTTCTGATATGACGGCTGCTTTTCATCAATGCGCTCTCCCAAGCATCTTCCAGCTTTCCGGAAAACCGCTGCGGCGCCACATGAGCCTTCAGCGCAAAAAGCGCTGTTGTGTTCAGATAAGACAATTCAAATAAAAACTTATCCATTTCTTTCTGTTTCACAGTGCTTCCTCCTTCTTTCATCTCAGCAAAAAATCAATTTATAAAGTACAATATGCATTATATCCAATAATAACCAATTTGTCAAAGCTTCTTTTTTTCTTTTTACATATTTTTTACCCCTCATTGATTTTCCCACTGTTTGCCTGAATTACCGCTAATCCCACTGAAAATTTCCGCCCATAAAAGCTCTGATCTTCAACTGCTCATATCCATTCCTGATGTAGACAAATCTTTATTTCATAGAATAACCCAGAAAAGATTCCAATATGCACATTCTCTTTTAGTAAGTAACCAAACAAATAAACAGGACCGCCGTAAACACTTCCACGGCAGTCCCAGATAAAAAATTATTATTTTAGTTTGATAAAAGCAATTTCAAACTTATTTTTTAAAACATAAAGAGAATCAAGTTCCAAAGCAGTGTAATCACTGCCATCATAATGATAGTTGGAAACGCATAGGTATACACATCTTTTGCTCGCACCCACTCTGTATTTGCGAATAAACAGCAAGATGCAGCAGAAGCAGCTGGTAACATAAATGCAATCGTGCAGCTTACTGTAATTAGATAAACAATTTGTAAAGCATCTACACCTAAGGAAGCCGCGACTGGCAGCGTAGCAGAAATCATAATTACTGCCACTACCATATTAATCATAAAGTTAGTTAACAAAATGGTAATCAATAATACCAATACAAAGAACACAATAACAGATACATCCTGGAACATCGGTGTAAATACTGCTCCTAAAAATGCACTAATACCAGCCTCTGTTTTACCTAACAAAGCCACAAAAGTTAAAATTCCAATACACATCATGACCATGTTCCATGGTACCCCTTTTGTTGCCAATTTGCCAAAGTTAAAAACCTGTTTGCCATCAATCCGAATCAATCCTAAAAGTGCAAATAATACAACTGTTTTCAAAGTTAATCCCATCTTTGCAGAAATAATATAAATAATATTATCCTGCGGCAATAAACCTGGCACTACTAAAATAATTATAAATACCGCCAAAGAAATCAACGCAACTTTTCGTTCTTTTGTCAACATTGTATCTTTTGCATCAAACATATTTAAGTCTAAATTTTGTAACTTATTGATATCCAGTTTAAATACAAATTTGCATAAACCCATATAACCAAAAATAGAAAAAATAGCAATTGGCACACTAAATGCTAGATAATGTAAATAATTAATAGTAACGCCACTACTTGCTGTATAAGCATTTAAAATTACCAACGCATTGTTTGCCCAAGGCACTGCTGATAAACTTAAAGCCCCCATAACTGCTACCCCAAAAATCAATAAGTTAGCAAATTTATCGAACGGTTTATAACCCAACACACCACAAATTTTATAAATGAAACCCCAGGTAATCAACATACCAGGAAAGTTTCCACAAAATGCAGATAACAACCACGCTACTAGAAAAATCATAAAAATTAAACGCCATGGATGTCCACGTAAAAACTTCCGCGTCATCAAATACGCTGCTACATACGTAGTAGTGCCTGTTTCTTCTAAAAATGCTACCATAACAAAAATTAAAATCATAAATAAACCAACATCACTGCCCCAACTGGCAGCTAATACACCAGCTAAATCAACCAACCCAGTGAAAGGCAACAACAAAAAAGTTAAAAAGCTAGGCCATACTTCAGATGTGATAGACCAACCAAAAATGGCTGCAATAAATACACCTAACAAATGCATTCCTTCGGGAGTGATAGGATCAACTGGCGGAATAATCCAGCCCATTGCTGCAATAACACAATAAATAATAAAATAAAGAACGTTTTTGTCTTTTTTGGCTACAGCTTCTGCCATGGTAAATTCCTCCTCATTCTATCAATTCAGATTTTTATTGTAATAACATTTACTACATATTGCGTTTATACAGCAGACAAACCACTGTATAAACGCTGTCTTCTGATTATTATTTTAATTTATTCTTCTTCGGCAGCCAGGCAGAATCCGGCAACTTCACCATATTCGTCAGTACCTTCTACATTGACCAGACGGCGGAACTCTTTACTTTTTGCGCCCGGCAAACGATAATCTTCATTATCAACCGGTGCAATGGCCACTTCTTTTGGAGGTTCTACCTGCGGCACATAGTCATAAGGATAACGATAAGCACGATAAACCATGTTGGTTTTAATACCTTTGGTGCCAAAATAAGGGCTCCAGTATTCCCAAACAATCTCATGATCCGGTGTTACTTCCAACAGACGGCCGTCAGAACCTTCTGTAATTAACGTATTGCCGTTTGGCAGACGCTGCGCACTGCTGATGTAGCAGCTATAGAAATGGTCGGCTACAAATGGCTGCGGCGCACCCAAATCTACCGGACGGCACTGCCATACAATTTCCATTTTTACAGGGTCAATTTCAATCACACGGGAATAATCACGATGGGCATTGTTGTTACCGGTTGGCGCAGATGGATTTGGCGCGCCATAACCGGCCCAGCCGCCATTGTCAAAAATCAAAATATTACCTGCACCCGGCAACCCCTGCGGAATCATGTGGGCATGGTGCTGTCCGATAATCTGACCGATTTCTTTTGCTTTGCCTGTGCTGTAATCCGGCCCCAGTTTCCAAACCAGTTTACCGGTTTTCTTATCAATAATGGCAATGATATTGGTCGCACGACCATCCCAGATAATATTGTCCGGATGGAATCGTTCATCACCGGCATCATACCATTTATTTGGCCCCAGCACGCTCATACAATTGATGTGCATCCAGTCTCCTTTTCCGTTTGGAACAATATTGGGATTGCGGGCCATGGTGTTTTTAGCTGCTTCATCAAAGCCCAGCTCATCAAAATGATCATGCACACACCAATCCCACAAAATATTGCCTTCCCAGTCCACTTCAATCATACGGTCACTGATTAAACCATGCAGAGAAATTTCCGGTACTGTCACATCAGTATGGGTTAAAATCAGTGTATTACCGCTGTCTGTTTTACATTCCATACCCGGCACATAATAGCCCACCGGATTACCTTCCCGCTGATAATCATGATGCTGACGGGCCATCCATTGCCCTTCATAGCCTGGATCTTCAATATACTGGTTTTTGCTGAACTCCCATACCACATTGCCATCCCAGTCTACCTGTACCAAATCTTTCTGGTCCTGCCAACCGTAAGTGCTGTTCCGTTCTCCGCGGGAGCCAAAAATATAGCCGCCCTTCAACAGTTTATTCGGAAATCCCTGCAGATTGTGCCAGTGATTGACCACACCGCCGTTCATATCAATCAGTGTCGCACCGTGTTCGTTGGCCTGAAATACCGTATAACCATTAAAACATTTTTCCGGTTTGTAAATAATTGTCCCCATTGGATGTACAGATGGTTTTCCCATAATAAAATTCCTCCTTTGAATACTGCCTTAATAAATTTGTTTTTCTTATATATATCATAACATCATCTTTTATAACTAGGATATCCGCAAATAAAAATACCCTATCACAAATCGTGTATAGGGTATCCTGTTCTTTTTCTATTTGGTTTTATGAGGTACCATGACATCAGTCAACATATCGCGCAATATGTTCACAAGACCTTGTTCCAATAAAGTCAATCGCCGCTTGGCGGGATAAATCAGATAATCTACACCGGTGCCAAAATTCTCGCTGCCTTTAATGGGAATCAATTTAATTAATCCTTGTTCACAATATAAATCATGTAAGGCAAAGGTTTCCGGCATTAAGGCAATGGCTTGCCCTGTGCTGATAATTCGTTTCAGGTTTTCTCTGTCAGTCATTACCAAGGCTTCTGATTCGGCCTGAATCTGCCGATTGGTGGCTGCCCAGTAACTGGAAGAGTACGCTACAAATTGCTCCCGATGCAACTCTTTTAAGGTAACACTGTCATTTTCTGCAAACCGGTTATCTTGACTGACAAACAACATCATTGGGTGTGTGCCAAAAGTTTCATATTGCAAATCTGCGTCCTTCAATACTTGTTGGTTTTGCTCCGGCAACATTTCCCATAATGTCACACCAAGATTTACCGTTCCTCTGGAGAGAGCCTCTACCAGTTCTTCCGGCATACTGATTTGCAAATCTAATTCTGCTTTGGGATAACGCTCTTTAAATTCCAACAAAATATCTGAAAATAAAAATCCATAGGCTTGGGTAATCAGCAGCTTTACTTCACCGTACAGTTCTCTGTTTTTTTCACCATAATTTAAAATCTGACTGCAGCCATCCAACACCTGCCGGGCCATCTGCAAAATTTCTTTGCCTTCCTCGGTGGGAATCACACCGCTGGTGGTACGCTCAAACAGCCGTACACCAATTTCACCCTCTAAACTGTTCAAGGAACTGCTCAAAGAAGGTTGACCCATAAAAAGTGCGCGGGCAGCCTTGGAAATGGATTGTTGTTTCTCAATCTCAATAATCTGCTGCAACTGCTCTAATCGCATGTCCTGCTCCTTTCTGCAATGCTTTCATCACACAGAACCGTTCCATTGTTGCATTTCTTCCCGCACACTGGCTTCACAGCTGCGCATAGCCAGAATTGTCTTTTCAAACAAATCGTTCAAATCCCAGCCCAGTTGCTCCGCTCCTTGTTTAATCACATCCCGGGAACAACCGGCTGCAAAATGTTTATCTTTAAACTTTTTCTTTACGCTGCTGGCTTCCATATCCATCACACTTTTGGAAGGCCGCATACGCACACCGGCGCCAATCAATCCGGTTAGTTCATCTACAGCAAACAGCACCTTCTCCATTTCATGCTCCGGCTTCACATCACAAACCAAGCCGTAACCATGGCTGCATACAGCGTGAATCAATTCCTCGCTGGCGCCCGCTTCCTGTAATAATTGAGGCGCTTTCCGGCAGTGCTGCTCCGGATACTGTTCAAAATCAATATCATGCAGCAATCCTGCCAGCTTCCAGAATGCTGCATCCTCGCCATAACCCAATTCCCCGGCATACCAGCCCATAACGCCTTCCAGCGTCAGCCCATGCTCCAGGTGAAACGGTTCTTGATTATATTTTTGCAGCAGTGCCCAGGCTTGCTCTCTTGTCATAGTTTCTTCCATCTGAAAACGCCTCCATTTATTCTGAATATCAACCGCAGCAGCTTTGTTTCGGCAATACTCCTGCCGATTCCAATGTCTGCCTTTTATTATACCTGTTTCCATTGCAGAAATAAATGTTTTTTTCTGGCATCTGTCAATCATGAACCCGATACGTTGCCAACAGTCTTTCTCCTACCCCCGCTTCTTCCGGATCATGGGAACCCTTTCCTCTATCCAAATTTCGTAATTGCTCCATTTCCTGCGTTTCCAATTCAAAATCAAAAATATCAATATTGCCGGCAATTCTTTGCGGATTGGTGGATTTGGGCAATACAATAAAGCCTTCTTGTACCTCAAAACGCAAAATGATCTGTCCTGCATTCTTTTGATATTTTTCTGCCAGCGCCAGGATAAGCGGATGTGCCAGCAGCTCAGAACTACCGTGCCCCAGCGGATAATACGCTTCTATCCGAACATTCTGTCGCTCCATTAATTTCCGCAATTCTTTTTGCTGACAGAATGGATTACACTCGATCATATTCACCGCCGGAACAGTAGAAAACTGCGGAACAAAGGTATTCCAAAGTTTTGGTGTCATATTGTCAACACCAATGGATTTCAGTTTTCCTGCTGCCTGTGCTTCTTCTAATGCCTTCCATGCACCAACTACATCCCCATACGGTTGATGCAACAGATAAAGATCAATATAATCAAAACCCAAATTATGAAGAGATGTTTCTATCCCTTTTTTTGCTGCTTCGTAGCCATAATCTTGAATCCACAGCTTACTGGTAACAAAAATAGTTTCTCGTGGAATTCCACTGTCCCGAATCGCTTGCCCCACTTCAGCCTCATTAAAGTATGCCGCCGCTGTATCAATATGGCGATATCCTGCTTTTAATGCCTCACTAACAGCCTTATAGGTAGAGCCATCATTGGGAATCATAAACACACCAAACCCCACTGCAGGTATTTTGTTTCCGTCATTTAATAGAATTTCTCTCATTTCTCTCATCCTTTCATTTTTCAACCTTCCAAAACAGATACCGGAAGTCATCTACTATGTGTACTATGTATTCTATCACAGTTTACAGCTACGATAGAAAACAGTATAATCAACTTATCTATTATTTATAAAAGGAGCTACATACCATGGATATCCGTACCCTGCGTTATTTTCTTGCCGTTTCCCGAGAAGAAAATATTACACGAGCTGCCGAATTTCTTCATATCTCACAACCATCTCTTTCCAATCAAATGATAGAACTGGAAAAGGAAATTGGTAAACCGCTTTTAATTCGCGGAAAGCGAAAAGTCACACTTACACAAACCGGCATCCTCTTGCGAAAACGAGCAGAAGAACTGGTGGCATTAATGGAAAAAACAGAACGGGAGTTAACCGCCAATCCAGAAACTGTCGCCGGTGATGTATCAATCGGCAGTGGCGATACAGAAGCTACCCAGTTGGCAATACAGGCAGCAAAACGGCTCTCGAAAAAACACCCTGCCATTTGTTATCACCTATTTAGCGGAGATGCGGAAGCAGTGATCGAGCGCCTGGACGATGGGCTTTTAGATTTTGGCATTCTGATAGAGCCTATCGACCATACCAAATATGAATCAATCCATCTTCCGATTCAGGATACCTGGGGCATTCTCATGCGCTCGGACGATCCGCTCAGTTGTTTTTCAGAACTGTCCTTTGAAGATCTTGTCGACCTGCCGCTTATCGTCCCGCAAAGAGCGGGGCTGCAGCAAATGCTTTCTCACTGGGCCGGACGCGATTTTCGTAATTTAAATTTTTCCGCCACTTACAATCTTACCCACAATGCTGTTCTTCTAGTAAAGGCAGATATGGGATATGCGCTCATGCTGGACCAACTTGTAGATACCGGAGAAGGGACAGGTCTTACATTTTGTCCGTTAACACCATCAATAACCGTTCATTTAAGTATGGTCTGGAAAAAACATCAGGTATTTTCTCAAGCCGCCGAGCAATTTATCAACGCTTTGCAGGAACAGCTTTCGGAATCAAAAATAAAGTAAACACTGCTGCTGTTAAAATAAAACAAAAGCCAATGACCATGGCAAGATGAAACTGGCTCATCGTTCCTTCCAACTGTGTTCCTGCAGAAACCATAATCGCAAGACCGATAGAACCACCAACCTGATGTGCCACATTGACCAAACCAGATGCACTCCCCGCGTGTTCTGCCTTGATATTATAAATTCCCAGATTGGTCAGGGGGCTCATACAAAATCCCTGACCAAAACCCATAAGAATCAATAGAGGCATTATTGTATCAAAATAAGCGCTCTGTTCTGTTACAATCAGTGTCCAAAGAAAACCAAGCAATAAACAGAAGATTCCTATCCATAACACAATTTTATCGCCTATTTTTTCCGCAAAATGAGGAACCAGCAGCGCTGCAGCAAAAAGGGAAAGCGTCATAGGAAAAAAAGAAAGTCCTGTTTGAATCGGACTATACCCTAAAACACGCTGCAAATATTCCGAAATAAAGAACCAAAATCCCAACATTGCACACATATATAGCGTTCTGACCAAATAAGCGCCCGCTCTGGTACGGTTAAGAAACAGTTCCAGCGGCATCACAGGAACGGAAGATCTGCTCTCTGTAACAAGAAATGCTATCAGAAAAACCAGCGCAATGCCAAACCATATAATCTTTTGCTCAGCTCCGTTAATTGCATAAACCAATGCAAAAATTCCCACAATGGACAAAACCGTCCCCAACAAGTCAAAATGAAAATGTTCCACATGAGTATCTTTTAGCACATGCAAAGACAAAAACAACATAAAAAGTGTAATGGGCACATTGATGTAAAAACCATCTCTCCAAGAGAGATAACTTGCCAGCAATCCGCCCAGCACCAACCCTACACTGGAACCAAGTCCTGAAATAGAACTGTACCAGGCTACAGCTTTAACACGTTCTTTTCCTTCAAAAGTATCCATCAAGAGAGCCAACGATGTTGGCGCCATAATTGCTGCTCCTGCACCTTGAACAAACCTGGCCGTAATCATAATACCGGCATTCTCGGCAGCACCCGCTACCGCAGAAGCACCCCCAAATAAAATCAGCGCCATATTTATAATATGTTTTCTGCCAAATATGTCACTCAACTTTCCTCCCAGCAGAATAAAACCTCCAAATGCAAGCACGTAAGCATTCTGTACCCAAGACAAAGTTGTCTGGTTTAAACTAAGCTCCTCCGTCATTTTTTCTAAGCCTGTTATAACAATAGATGAGTCGATGGCTGTTACAAAGTAGCTCAATAATGCAATCGTCAGAATTATTCTCTTTCTATTTTTCATAGTTTCTAACCTCCTCCGACAGCTATTTTACGACCTACGGCAAATAATATCAAATACCTATATACTATCATTTATTATAGCTCATTCCTATTATTATTTCCCCTATCCAATAAGTCCGGAAAATTGAAACATTTTTAATACTACCAAACACTAAACAGGGTAGTTCCGCAAAAAACAGCCTATGAAAACAATTAAATGAGTAACACCTACAGCAAAGAAGAACGATTAGAAGCATTGAAGCTGGCAGATGAAATCGGTCCGG
>USPE01000057.1 GCA_900556545.1 uncultured Peptococcaceae bacterium
TAAGACAGGCCATGCAGAGTACTCTCCGGAAGCTGGTTGATATATACCTAATTTTTGTTTTGCAGCGGCAACTACTAACATTGCAGCATCTGCCAACCCTTGTTCTGTAGCAGTATTGATTGCTTGAGGAATACCATTTAAAGTCCCTATCACATCATTAAAATCAGCCATCATATCACCTTCTCTGCCCGACATTCTTTTATAATCAACATACCACCGAGTCCTGTCGGCGCTACAGCCACTACTTTGTATTTTTCGCCACTGTATTCTAATAAATTATTTTCCTGTACCTGTTCCAATTCTGCTGTATTCTCTGTTTCAATACGAATAAAATCCAGCCGTTCTTTGCTATTATCCCCCAGCGGCATAGGCCACTCTTCCTGATTAAACTCGGTTACAATAATTCTGATAGAACGCTCCACCTCCGCAGTTTCTTCCATAGTCGTAAGCAGCAAACTATCATTATTATTTATGTCCTTTTTTATCAATACGGCATCTACTTCATAGCCTTTGTCCTGCACTTGTTTTTTGAGTACGCTGCGAATTCTGGCTGCCAGCCTTTGTGCGTAACCCATCAACACCACACTCCTATTATGGAATTCAAACGGCTCATAACCTGTTGTTTGATGTCGCTGGCTAACTTCCGTACTTCAGCAATATTATCAAAACTCAATTGCAATCCTTTCCCCAGTTTTAAACTTGAAATGTCGCCGGAATCGGACACTGCACTTTCCAGCGCCATACAGAAACAATAGTCAGCAAGCAGCGGCAAATCGCCGGCAGGAATCTCATCAACAGTCCAGTTGGCATAATAAATAACTTCTCTTGCCCATGGTGTGCAGTACAACGTATTTTCAAGTATTATGCAATCATCAAGCCCTATTATCCACTCTCTATAATCTTCCGGTAACGTAATTTCTGTGATACCGGAAGGCTTCATCCAACGCCGCTTAATTGGTCTGGCTGCAGAATAGGCAGCAACCGCACTTGCCAGCATTGCAGTAATTTCATCATCTGTATAGAGCTCACCATCGCTGTCTCCTAATCTCTGCCTGATAATTTCTACCGCTGTAACCACGATTACTCAGCCCCCTTAGTGCGTCCTCTTTTGGGTTTTGCTGATTCATCTTTTCCCTCAATTTCTTCTGCTTTTTCAGTTTCTGCATCTTTTTCAACTTGACCCTCAAGATTTTGCTTTGGTACAGTTACCACCTCACCCTGTTTCGATATGGTTTCTTTTAGTGATTGTTCGTTTACATGGTAAATCTGTCCTGGGATTAGTAATACGCTCGTTTCCGGATGAAGCATATAATCCTTTGCTACCTTTCGCATAAACAACGCTCCCCCCTAATAGGAAAAGGCTTGCCCTTTAAAAGAGACAAGCCCAATGATAAATTATTTACTATACAGTTTAATGGTCCGGAAAGGCGGATGATATTGTTTCCCCGCACTATCAATGACCAGTGGTGTATTAATAGCAATCTGCTGACTTACAAAGTATTGCTGTGCAGATGTAATCTGCCCGCCAGTTGTATAATATGGCAGCGGCCCTTCCACACTGTAAGGACTACCCATACCAACATGAGTTGCATTTTTAGTGGCCAGCAGCAGTCTGCTGTCTCCGGCATCCCATGGGCAATTATGTTCCATGTAGGTTAACCCAAAGCGTTCTGCAAAATAGTTGCGACCCTGCATCAATAGCTGAGTACCGCGCGGAGATGCAAGCTGCCAGAATAATTTTGCCTGCTTCACCATCACCATAGCATTTAAAGATCCCACTACTACATCTGGCGTCACAAATCTAGGCGCAATGCCCATATATGCTTTTTCACTGTCGATTTTTTCTAACAACTGGTTATAATGTACTGCATTTTCTGTACCACTAGGTACATCTACACAGAAGAAAGTAATGTTGGTTGCATAAGAATATTTCTTTATTTTTGGCAATGCTGTAGTACTAACTGCTGTTGTCGCAAAGTAAACTTTAGCATTTTCAAAGTCTACCGCATAATCTGCCGCTGTTTCACCTGGGAAAGCAACTACCTTACCTTTACTAGCCAACCAACGACCTCTTATTAACGGTTTGTCTGCACTGTCAGTAATCAACACATCATTGAGATAGTTTTTCTCTGTACGGCCATGCTCATCCAAATAAACAGCAGTACGTGGGCGCACAACTGGCGGCAGTACATCAATATCATCCAGACTGCTATTTCCGCATTTCAGCTGTAAAACAAAAGTGGCATTGGTTTCAGCCGGTGCATTTGTCCCAGCTGCAATTGCTGTAAGGTCATCCGCGGTCACGGTTTCATCAGTTACTGCTTTAGCTTCGTATTCATCCGCTCTAGCTAGCATCTCTGTTGAAATTTTTCTGTCAATAATCATAGTAAACCGGTTGGCAATGCTCGCCAGATTTCTAACCAATGGGTCATACTTGAATGGACCGGTTTTCAATTCTGCCATAGCCTCTTTTGTGATAACGAAGCCACGTTTTAACCATTCTGCAGTCATTTTCAGCACATAAGTTTCAACGCCTTCAGTTGGAATCCCTTCCAGCTCACCTACCACAAAATCATCTTCTGCGAACAGGTCGTCAGACTGAAATTCAACCAACATTTCCATCACGGAGCCGCTAAAACCTTCCACCAAACACAGCTGCAAGAAAGAAACATCCTGCCAAGCCTGATACAGTACTGCTCTGGAAATTGCAGCTGCCTGTGCAAAACTATTGGTAGAGCCGATAACACTGTCGGTAATTATACCATCAGTAATACTCATATTGGATACAGAGTCATTTAGTTCAGCCATGAAGGACTGGTAGGTTTTATCGTTATTTCGTTCCAACTGCTTGAATACTTCATCCAGAATGGCTTTGTTAGCTTTTCTTAATTCCAGATCAGGTTTAAATGTTTTGTCTTTGCTGGATAATTCATGGTCCATGGCATTCATTAAACTGTCAGTAAATACATCCAGATTATTTCTTTCTGTACTTTGCTGCATAATTGTTTTCGCCTTACCTTCCTGTGGTAGTGTTACGCCTAAGGAACTCAACTTACTATTGATTGTTACAGTGTCAACGATGGTCTGTTCTCCTTTTACGAAATCTGCAACCTGTGCTTCATCGGTTAAGGCTTCCCCCTTTTTAATAATTGCCTGTTTAGTTGCTTCTGAGTATGGCAACGCCGCTACCGTATCAGATAATGCCTGCTGTGCCTTTCTAGCTTTTTCTTCGCGTTCTCTCTCCGCCTTCATATCTTCTAACGCTTTTTCAGCTGCGGTCTGCTGTTCCATCTGGGCAATCAAATGGTCACATAGTCCCATATCTTTATGGCCTGCATTTGCCTCTTTCCATTTTTTTAATGCGTCTAAATCCATTTTTAACAATTCATCCATACAACTTTCCTCCTTAGATTTTTTCAAAGCTTCTAACTGTTCGTCAGTTAAAACCATTGGTCTGCCAAATGAGGCTGATTCCGCTGGATTGAGCACAACATCCCAGCAATATAATTCCAGTTTAGTAGCTACATCAGCAGCACAATCATTCAAAGTCCTTCGCACTGTGCTGCCCGTCATACGATTTGAAAATGCAATCGGTAATCCTTCATCCAAAAACGCTTGCACTTCTCTCCCTTTAGCTGTATCCATAGTTTTGAACTCAGCCCAAACATAACCGTTTTCATCAATCATAGCTTTCCGAAATTTCACAACAGAATTCGATACACTGGTTCGAAAATGTATTTTACCATCGCCACCGGTATAACTGGCCGGATGGGGTGATTCACCGGGATATGGGAAAGCTTTCGCTTCCAAGGCATCCAATGCAGCTACGTAAACAGGACGCGGATATAACCGCCCGTTATCATTTAACACGTCCACACGAGATACAATTTGCCGATACCATCCAGAAGGCTGCCCTGAATCATCAAGCAAGGCAATTGACTGTGCGGCAATAGCCTGCCGTTCATCATCCAACTGACTTATTATTACAGTACTAATGGCATCTGTCATAGATTTCTTCATGGCCGCTTCGTATGCAGCCCGCGCTGCCTTACTTGCCTTTTCTTCTACTGCATTGCGTGGACTATAAGTACCAAACTTTGTCCGACAAGCATATTCGATACATTCTTGATAGATATGTCTTTCAAATAAAGTAAGCGGCATATTATTGATTTCATTTTCCAACTGCAGCAAATCTTCTGGTTCTTTTGCAGACAATATTTTGTTTAATATCTCATCATCCTTTAAAGCATCCTCCAGACACTGCTCATTTCTTTTTGGAGCATAATCAAGTAATGCGGAACACAGGCGGCCTTTTCCCGAAAATATCTCCAATTTTTCAAAAGCATCTGATTTTTCATCAACCGTCCCTTTGTACAAACTATCTAAAATAGCCGACAATTCTGTATCCGCACGAATCCGACTTGTAATAATTTCAAACATCTTCTTCCTCATAAAAATCACTTCCCCTTTTTAATTAAATAACTGGTAGATAGCAACAACGACACCGAGGATGCTTTGGTAATGCTGGGCACTGATTGATCGGAAATACTTGTCCATTCATGGCACGACAAACATCACAGCAGCGAAAATCATTTGTCACCAGCCACTGCACCATTTGAACTCCAGCTTTACGGTAAATTTTAAGGTTGTATTCACTGTAAGCCCAAGATAGTTCAGTACAAGCAATCATCTCTGCTCTTATCGGTGATGCTATAATTCCTATCAACTCTACTTGAAGTTGTTGCCAGCCTTTATTGTTTTCAAAGCCGTTTGCAAGGCATTCTCTAATCTGTTTTCTGGTGGTTTCTTTGATAGCAGTAATTCTTTGACCTGATTCTTCTCGTAACCATTCGGTAATTTCTTCAGCCTTTATCAAATTTAGTATTTTTACTGATAGATGTTTTTCAATATAAACCTCACGTACAAGCTTTATGGCCCGTTGTCCTCCCGAAATTGCTGCCATAGATGCTATCGCAACATAAGCTTCTGCAAACTCATCTTTCTTTTCATCCCAAGCAGTCTCAAACGCTTCCAAAATATCTTCTTCTATCACCTCGCCGTCTACAGACTCCTCTACATCGTCATTCAGAGAAACTTTAGATTTTTTTACTGTGTTTTTCGCAACTGCATAAAAAAAAGAACCTACTTTTTCTTGTAGATTCTCAGCTAGTTCATCAAGTTTATCAAAATCGTCAGTGTGCTCATCTTTTATTACTTGCTGCAGTTCGTCTTTCAATGGTAGTATTGCGGGTTGATTCTTCACCGTTTGCTGCTGCATATTATTTTCAGCAGCAATTTGTTTAATCGCCATTGTTGGATCTTCTATATCGAAATCATTGGCAATAATCTGTACCGCCTTTTCTAAAGTAATAATCTGCTTACCGCCATTTTTACCTAATGCCTGCTGTACACGGTCTATACGGTCAAGCGCAGATTCATCACTCTTTTGTTTCCAAACAATATCATATTTGACGGTTTCCGGATTGATGCCCGATAACATTAATTGTAAATCAATAATATCACGATAACCGGAATACATCTGGCTATCGCCATACTCTAATATGTCAGTGACTGTTTGCAGTGATTCTAGGTATTTCGGATATTGTACTTTTAAGATGTCACGATTGATACTTTGCCCACCGGTAATCAAGGGTTTTGGCACCAGTAGACTCACCCAGATATTATTTTCCATCAGTTCAATGTCGGCAATCTCGTCTAAGTTGGCCTGATCGTGTAACGCAGTTACATCAACATTGCCCACAAAATCAGATAACAGATGCGCATTTCTGGTAGGGTTACCGTTTGTATCAATCATAGCATTCTCACGCTTATACCTCAATACATCCTCTGGCCTTGCCCCTTCTGGTAATTTGTGCGCCCTCTTACTGACGCTGCGGTACATACGACGATAAGCCAGCGCCTTCTCCATCTCCTGCAACATACGGTAATTCTTACGAGCCACCGCATACTGGCTACAGCCATAGATTTTACTCTCATCCGGCATCCAACGGATATGATTCATCTGATAAATGGCAAAATCACGACGACTGCACTCTGGCGGCCGTAAAAACTGCAAAGCTGCCGGATTGAGCGTATCGAACTGGCTAAAAGCCCGCAGTGGGTCAAAAAATTCACCATATTCATCTACATTCTTTTTGATTGACAATGTCGGTGCCCGGCGTACCTGAGTAACCAAACCGCGCTGCAAATCAACCAAAACATTGAGAAATAAGTCACCTTCCCGCAGCAGTGCTGCCGCATGCTGGCCTGCCAAACGGTTTAATTTAGTACGTAACAAAAATTCATCAATGACCTGCTGTGCCCTGTTCGTACCTGGAGAAGAATATGAAAACGATTTTCCGGTTTTCTTTCTCCTGGCCTTGTCGCGCTCACTGCCCTGCACAATTACGGAAAAACCGCCAGCTGTAGCATCGGCGGCAATCAACTGATTTGCCCGTTGAAAGCGAATATCGCCGTTCTCGCCACACAATTCATTGATATCTTCAATAATACTCATGCGGTCTGTCGCGATGCGGAACATCTCTATTTCATAAATTTGTGGGCTGTCCGCATAAGAAACTGCTTCTTTGTGTACTATATCTGTCTCATGTTTTGTGTTCCCAAAATACTCCATTATTTTTTGTAGCACTCCCAAGCAGATTCCACCCCCCTCATCAGAATATATCTTCAACCGTAATAGCGCCGCCAACAGGAATATGTCTTGGTGCCTTATAGCAGGATAATGCCACTGCATCAGCTCTGTCCGGCGATTTTAGGCCGCGTTTCTTCATCTCTTTTTTCGGTTCAACCATCAACTTACCTTTACTGGTTACTGTATACTTTCTACTGGATAATTGCCCCACCAAATCATTGTCATTGGCAAGTACTAACTCGCTATCCCGTAAAAGTTCTCGTAATGCTCCCCAAGCATACGTGGTAATATCCTCATACTCTTTTGCTGCTTTTTTATCTGGAACAGCAGATGAAAAATTAACTGGATTGATAATCATGCGTTCTAACCACTCCAGTTGTTTCACTTCTCTCAGACGGTCCGTCACCCCACCGCCTAAACCAGTATCATCAATGTTTATTTCTATCGCACCAGTATAGTCAGGATATTTCTCAATAAGTAATCTGTAATGCCGTACAATATCACCAACTGTTCGCATTAAATCTTGCCCTCGGCGAATAATTGGCAAGGAAACCGTATTAGATAAGTTTTCAGCAATAATGGTTTCATCATCACCAAAACGCGCAACGTCCACACCCAATCGAATAAAAGCCAATTCCTTATCTGTTTCAAACTCCTTCATCATAGCTGCTTCTACGATAGATATCGGAATAAATACATCATCCTCTTGTAACGGGAACTCTCCAAGAATACGAACACGAACAACATTGCTTTCAACGCCATATTTATTAATTAGTGCCTGTATATTATCTTTGTTTGTTCGAGGGCTATCCAGCGAACTTACTTTGTGGCAACAATACATTGTTCTATCTCTTGTATGCGAATCATAAAAAGTGCCAGAAGATTTTGTCGGATTTCCACACATCAATAGCTTATTATTTGCTCCTGACAATGTACCAAGAATTGCTTCCATAATCGGATCAGCTACACCGGATGCTTCATCTACAATAAACAACATATTATCCTCGTGGAAGCCTTGCATATTCTCTGCTTTTGTAGCAGTTCTGGCTACTGCAAACCAGCGTTTTTCATAACCACGCATATAGATATAGGTCTTCGTCCACTTCAAAATTTCTTGCAATAAAGGGCTCTTATTTTGCCATTTTGCTACCTCTGACCATAACACATCATTTAGCTGTTGGCGGGTTGGAGCAGTAGCAACAACCCGAGGAAATGGAAAGCAGGTTAAAAACCATAATAAACTGCCAGCTTCTATTCCGGTCTTCCCAACGCCTTGTCCGCTTCTGACTGATACTTTTGGATGATTAGCTAAATCCATCAAAGTATCACATTGCCATGGGTCTGGCTCAAACTGCAAAACCTCTCTGTGATACAGCACCGGATCTGTGCGATAAACTGGAATACGTTTTTGAAAAAAATCGCGCCGCAGCTCACTCACCATCTATGCCCCCCATTACTCCAGCAATCCAATCTTCAATCAGTTCTTCACTGCCAGAATTATTTTCGTTTTTAACTGCACGCAGTTTTGCCAATTCTGTTATTGCTTTTGTTTTTTGCTTTTGCACAGCCGTCAATTCTTTTTCCAATCGAGTGATTAACTCAATGGTAGCAGTCGTATAAGTTGTCATGCCATATCTTTCACCAGGCAACCTGTCTCCTTTTTGTATTTTTTGATTAACAACGTTTTGGTACTGGACTCTTTCTGCTTCATTTGCAAAGGCTCGTTTGTCTTCAGACTTCATAGCCCCTGAAATATATTGCCCGGTTTTTTCGTCAGCGTACTTATTTATTGCTTGCATAATACGTCGTTCCCGAATGCTAAACAATCGTATCTGCTCCAATAAAAGCTGCTCTTCATTATCTGATATTTCAATATCATATTCATCTTCTCGCAAAAAATCCCAATACACACCAGAGTATGCGCCATGTTTTACTGCATTTTGGTTGCCTGCCGGAGCCCCATGACCTTCTGCATTTTTATTGCCTAAGGGTGCACCCGTTTTTTTCTTTGAGGATGCACCTTTTTCTTTTTTGCCGCCCCCTTTATTTTGGGTTGGAGATTTTGCTTTGTCTCGTTTTATCCAAGATTTTATTGTGTTGATTGAAATGCCCGTTTCTTCAGCGAGAGCCTTCGGCCCGACCCCTTTTTTGTAGTTGGCCAATACTTGCGCTCTTAGTTTTTCATCTGTTGGAGCTCTGGCTTCATTCACCCATCACCACCTCGCTGTTATTTGTTTCGTATTCTATGTAAAGCAGGGAACAAGATGTACCCCCTGCTCGTTCCCTTCACGCCATCTTTTTCCTTGTAAAAAAATAGAAAAATGGTGTATCCAGCAGCGCTAAACCTAACTTGATTGCATACTGCGCCACCACCATCAACGGAAGATTATCTACAACGCCGTAAAAAGCAATTGTAATAAAAATAATCGTATCAAAAAACTGACTGGTCATTGTACTGCCATTGTTTCTTAACCATTTGTATTTTCCGTTACATTTGTATTTTAACTTATGAAAGATATACACATCCATAAACTGACTACAGGTAAATGCTCCTAAACTGGCCAACGTCATTCTGGCTCCCTGATTTAATACAGTTAATAAACTTTGTTGCAATCCCATACTTTGCGGCTCTGGTGGAATTGTTAAAGAAATGTATCCGAGCAATAAAAAAAGAAGCTGAATGATAATACCTGCTTTTACGCAGTCATTCGCTTCTTTCTTGCCCCAAATCTCGCCAATAATGTCTGTACTTAAAAATGTCAGTGGATATGTCGCGATTGCCCCCGCAACGGTAACCCCTAACACGTTGATTAACTTACCGCCGAATAGGTTTGACATAATCAAGCCTAACATAAAAATTGCATTCATCATAATCAAATTAAATGTTGTTTTCTTCATACCCTGATACTCTCCATAAATTTCTGATATTTTACCCACTCAATCATGTTGTGGGCGATTAATTTTTTCAATTCAACTTTCTGCCCGTTTCGGTTTACTTTTCTTTGGCTAAGGACACCGTTCTTAAAATGATACATAATTTGTCCTCTTGCCGCAGCGACATTCCAAGTGGAACTATCAACACTATAAAAACCAAATTCTTTCAGTGTTTTTGTTTTCGTAAACCCTAAACCATGTACTTTTACCCCTCGTTGATTTGCGTACCTTAATAACTGCTTTATGCTCTCATATTCCTGTTTCTTAACGTGAAATACTAAGCCACCAATAGCAATATAATCATATTCAGCGCACATCTTCTTCCAGTAA
>USPE01000058.1 GCA_900556545.1 uncultured Peptococcaceae bacterium
GGGAAACGGAGAATAGCAAGCACAGCAAGTGTAGCTACACTTGCGAAATCCGGCGTGGGGCGACCGGGATTTCCTTGCAGAATAGCAAGCAAATCCGGTGAGTACCCACACCGGAGCTTGCCATTCTGGCAAGCAATACACGGCGGTACCCACTCGTGCGTTTTGCAAAATTTCAGCCTTGCTGACCTTTTGCAAAATCTTGTTGGGAAACATCCCAAACCCTTTAACGATTTTTTCAAAATCGGCTACGCTCCTGCGGAGCTGACATCATTTCAGATGGGAAAGAGAAAGCAGAATTTTTTTAATGCCTTCGTAAATTTCTTCCTGATTCTTTTTGATTTCTTCAATGTCCGCTTCGTAGATGTTACCCGTTGTGTTAAGTTGTTTGGCAATCTGGTTTTCGCTGTTGGATATTCGTTTCATTTTGGAAGTCAACTGACGGAGTTCGGGCATATCCAAATTTACAACATACCCGTCGATTGCCATTTTGCGGAGATAAGCACTCATGTTGTCCGTTCCCATCTGTGCCATTTTCTGTTTTATCAGGTCAAGCTCTTTTTCGTCTACAAAAAACTTGACCTGTATCGGGCGCTGACGGATTGGTGGTTTTCGTTTTTCTGCCATTGTGAATACCTCTAAAGCACTTCTTTTTTGCTGGTAGGTTATCGCAGCTCCCATATCATTTCGCTTAACCGATAGAACATTTCTTGTCGTTCTTCAATGGCTTGTTTGTTCCAATCAGACCAAGAGGACAGCAGTGAGTTCGTTCTGTTGATAGCAGTATCCTGTCCTAAATTCACCAGTTCCGAGATAGAAGAAGTGATGTAGAATTTAGACTGTTTATAGTAAGTTGCCTTGTTTGCGTAAACATCATTCTGGATTGATCTGTTGATGGTGTTTTCAAGCAAGGTAAGATTTCCAAGCCTGTTAATATATACAGAAAATTCTTCTTCATTCATGCCGTACAATCCTTTATCTGTACAAGTCTGCGGCATAATGTGTTCAATCTCAACTGCTGTTTCCGTATAGGTGGTTAAGTCCTCCACCGTGGTTTTTCCTAATTTCAATGCATCTACATACGCAGTGATTTTACCAAGAATAAACTTGATTCGATATTGCTGCATACTGTTCAACCCCAAGCGAAGGAAGTTGGATTTATTATCGAGTTTCCAGTCATTCACCGTGGGAATAATAGTGTTCTTTACAAAACAATCCAAGTCCTCTACCGTAATAATATTGCGAATATCTCTGCACCACAATGCAAAAGTTCGCTCTGTGATGTTGGTCGCTATTTTATCAATTACCGTGTAATAAACTACAGATTCAAGAATGCTTTTGAATTTGGCAAATGCTTCCGAGTTCATGTTGGAAGCCACAAGAAGAAGCATCAAGTGCAGCTTATAGGATTTACCTGCCAACAAAGGAATGTTCTTCAAATGTACATTTCCTTCTGATGCATCATCGGGCATCCGGCACTTAACATATAACTCAACATTCTGTGCCATTTTTTGAACAAACTGAAATGGAGCTTCTTCATAATGGCACTGTGCGTTGTTATTACTGAGCCAGGTATAGATCTGATCTTCACGGAGAATCCCATCTTTTTCGCTGGAGGTATCATAATTGGCCATGATAAAATAGCGAAGAAAACGGAGCGGCTTCTCATCAATTTTTTCCAGCGAACGAGTAATAGATTTCCAGTTCATATTTAGTTCTTTGAATTTGCTTCTGTCAACCTGACGGAAAACCATATTCTTAAGCAAATCCATCGGGTCAAGCCCTTTGCCTCGCTGGTTGATTGTTTCAAAAATTTTCAGTGCATCGGAAATGTCATAAGTTTCAATACGAATAAAGCTTGTTTTGTTTAGCAGAAACACAACAAATTTTTTCAAATCAGCGATTTGGGGGAATTGCTCCTGCAAAAAGTCCTGGATCGTCTTGAATGCGTCGAACAGTCTTTCTCCCGATTGCGTGATATAGTTCGGCCGTTCCTGTCCTTTTTCAATCAGCTCCAAACAATTTCCTGCATCTTCATATTGAAGCTGGAGATGATACAAGTTAATCACATCACCCTCACTATTCATAGTTGGGCTATAAATTAAATTTTCAATAACACTGGTTTGTTCACCATGATCTATGTAGATTTTTTTGATCGCACACAACAGAATAAAAAATGTGGTAAGGCGCTGCTGTCCGTCAATCAACTCAAACTGGCTGCCAGAGTCATAAGTTACAATAGTGCCAAGGAAATAAGCCTTTTGACTATCGGTATTGTAGGCATCCAGTAAGTCTGCCAACAGCTGCTCTACCTGTTCGTCTTTCCAAACATACTCTCGTTGATAGTCGGGAACAATGTAGTGATTCTTAAATGCGGAGTTGATCGAGTGATCGTTATATTTAATATGCGTATCGGCCATCGGTTTCATCCTTTCCGGTAAGTCGGTGTGTGTACACACATCATTATACAAGAAGGCACCATATTTTTCAAGATTAGTTTCCCAATTCACCAAAGTAAAGCATAACTTTTCATGAACACATTTTTGCCAAAACAAGCGCTGCCCCACTGAATGGCAGGGCAGCTCTTGTTCGTCACCAAAAATCAATCAAGGTTTTGGTATTCCGTAACTGTCTTGAGGTAGACAGCAGGATCGCCGTTAAGGATTAAATCAGCATATGCAGCAGGGTCATTATAGATCAGATAGTCGAGTTCCGACTGTTGATACATATTGTTTACCACCTCATTTTCCACAGCAATAGTGTCGATAGAAACCATGCTGCCGTCTGAAAAGCAAAGCTCTACACAAGCAGTATCAAGGTTAAATTCACAAGATAACAGGTGTTTCATGGTAAATACCTCCGTAATTCTAATATTTTGTTGCAAAAAAGAACGATGCCGGTCATGCGACTCGACATCGTTCTTTTCGTTGTTGTTTCCAACCCTGTCAGACAGATGCCGTAAAATAGTAATTTTTTAGAATTACTGTCTTACGAGCACCCGTCTAACAGCCAAATTTTTTTATTGGCTTGTTCTGATAGCGTTTCAATTTTTAATTCTTACTCTTTCATTTATAACGAAAACTACGTCAAATATCACTGCTTGCTTTCTTCGGTATCCAGAATCAACATGGCATCCCCAAAGGAAAAGAACCGATATTGTTCCTTTACCGCTTCCTCGTAAGCATGTAAGATATGTTCTCTGCCGGCCAAAGCACTGACCAGCATGACCAATGTAGATTTGGGCAGATGGAAATTGGTAATCAATCCGCTCAACACCTGAAATTGATAGCCCGGATAAATAAAAATGTCGGTTTCCCCTTCTCCGGCCACCACACGGCCATCTTTCGCCGCGCTTTCCAGCGTTCTTGTAGAGGTGGTGCCCACTGCAATCACACGGCGTCCTTCGTCCAGCGCCTGATTGATGCTGGCTGCCGCCGCTTCTGTAATCCGATAATATTCGCTGTGCATCTTATGTTCCAGAATATCGTCCGCTTTTACCGGACGGAAGGTTCCCAGTCCCACATGCAGCAGCACTTCTACAACCTCTACCCCTTTTTCTTTCACCCGTTCCAGCAGCTCGTTGGTAAAGTGCAGTCCGGCGGTAGGCGCAGCAGCTGATCCCCGCTCCTTGGCATACACAGTCTGATACCGTTCCTGATCCTCCAGCTTTTCTTTGATATAGGGCGGCAGCGGCATAGTGCCCAATTGATCCAGAATTTCCTGGAAAATACCTTCATAAGTGAACTGCATCATGCGGCCGCTGTCGGTTTCTTCCAAAACAGTACCAATCATGCGGCCATCGCCGAATTCTACCTGCGCACCTTTTTTCACCCGTTTGCCGGGGCGCACCAAAACTTCCCAGCAATCGGCGCGATTTTCCACAGGCTTTAACAGCAATACCTCAACATGGGCAGTGCCGCCTTTTTTTACACCAAACAGCCGCGCCGGAATAACGCGGGTATTGTTTACCACCAACACATCACCGGGCCGAAGATATTCTAACACATCATCAAAACGGCGATGCACAATAGAACCGGTATGCTTATCCAGCACCAGCAGTCTGGAATGATCCCGCTGTGCCAACGGATGCTGGGCAATCAGTTCCTCCGGCAAATAAAAATCAAAATCTTCTGTACGCATATACGTTGTTATCTCCAATCTGTACATTCTTCTGTTTCTTTATCATTTGGTTTTCCAGTATACCACACCGGGGTAATCTTTTCCACTTTTTACACAGCAGTAGATTACTTTACCGTTGTACTTTTACCATAACCGGTCAGCGATGAAACAAATTCAGCAAAATGCTGACCACAACGCTGATAATCACACAGCTTACAATGGGGAAATAAAAGCTTCCATGCTCGCCTTTCACAAAAATATCTCCCGGCAAATGCCCCAAACTGATAAATTTGCTCAGTGCCATAATCACCAATCCCAGCAAAACAGCGCCCAGACCCAGTATTACCAACATCTTTCCCAAATCGGCTCCATTCATGCCTCATCCCCCCATAACGTGTCCATCACCGGCGAAACAGAGGATTGCACCGGAATCCCCAAATGGCTGTAAGCCAGAGCTGTGCAGACTCTGCCCCTTGGTGTACGGCTCAAGAATCCTTTTTGCAGCAAATAAGGCTCGCAGACATCTTCAATGGTGCCGCTGTCTTCATTGATGGGGGCAGCCAGGGGTTCCCGACCCCCCCGGGCCGCCGTTAAAATTGCGAATAATGGCTGTCAGCACACGGTGGTCAATTTTATCCAGACCTTCTGCATCAATTTCCAATTGATTTAACGCCATATCGGCAATTTCTTTGGTAATCAGCCCATCCCCTTTTACCTGGGCAAAATCACGCACCCGGCGCAGCAAGCGATTGGCCACACGAGGCGTTCCTCTGGAGCGGCGGGCAATTTCCAATGCACCGGCCTCCTCAATGGGCATGGCCAGAATATCGGCACTGCGGGTCACAATCTGCTGCAGTTCTTCTACTGTGTAAAATTCCAGCCGTTCAATCACACCAAACCGATCCCGCAGCGGCCCGGTGAGCATACCCGCTTTTGTAGTTGCACCAATCAGTGTAAAGGGCGGCAGATCAATGCGCAGCGAGCGGGCGCTGGGGCCCTTGCCAATCATAATATCCAGCGCAAAATCTTCAATGGCCGGATACAGCACTTCTTCCACGGTCCGGTTAATGCGGTGAATCTCATCAATAAACAATACATCATGGGGCTCCAGATTGGTTAAAATGGCAGCCAAATCACCGGCTCGCTCAATGGCCGGCCCTGATGTAATTTTAATTTGTACATTCATTTCATTGGCAATAATATTGGCCAATGTGGTTTTCCCCAATCCCGGCGGCCCGTACAGCAATACATGGTCTAACGCCTCGCCTCTGGCCTTGGCTGCTTCCACATAAATGGACAGATTTTCTTTTACCTTGGTCTGTCCAATATAATCGGATAATACCTTGGGGCGCACTTTATTGCCTTCCGAAAAATCGTCCGGCATGGCATGAGGCGTAATCAGCCGTTCATCTTCAAAATCCATAGCAGCCTCCTAGATTCGCGCCAGCAACTGCAGCGCTTTTTTTATAATGGTCTGTTCGTCCTGTCCCTGCATCTTTTTCAGTTCAGGATAAATTTTGCGCACTTCGCTCTCATGGTAGCCCAAACTCAGCAGCACATCTGTAATATCATCTTTCATAAGCGGCGCAGCAGCCGGCTCCGGCAATTCCAAACCGGCGGCAGTAAATTCCTCCAATGCGGAAACCGGCAGCTTATCTTTCAATTCCAGCACCAAACGCTGGGCCGTTTTTTTACCGATACCCGGTACTTTTGTCAAAAATTCCACGTTTTCACCGGCAATGGCCTGATACAATCCGCCCAGGGTGCTTTGTCCAATAATGGCCAGCGCCCCTTTTGGGCCAATGCCGGACACATTCAGCAAGGTCATGAAAAATTCCCGCTCTGCCCAGCTGTCAAAACCAAACAGCTGCACCGCATCTTCCCGCTGATGATAATAAATATAAAATTCACACTGCTGCTGCTGATTATATTGCAGCAGTCGGTTGGCCGGCAGCTGCACCTCATAGCCAATGGCGCCGCAAAGCAGCATCACACTGCCGGCAGTTTTATGCAGCACCGTCCCTTTTAAGTAACTAATCATCGTTTTAAACTCCTCATCTTGGTCTGATAATAATGGGTGTGGCAGATGGCAATGGCCAACGCATCGGCAGCATCATCCGGTTTGGGCGTTTCCCGCAAACCCAGAAAAGTCTTTACCATAAACTGCACCTGTTTTTTTTCGGCCCGTCCATTGCCCACCAGCGCCTGCTTCACCTCCAAAGGGGTGTATTCATGCACCTGCAGCCCTTTTTGCGCACATGCTAACAACAGCACGCCTCTGGCTTGTCCTACTGTAATACCGGTTGTAATATTCCGGTTAAAAAATAATTCTTCAATGGCTACCTGCTCCGGTTTCCATTGCTCGATAATCTGACCAATCTGCTCATAAATCATCACCAGCCGCTGTTCCATAGGCACGCCGGCCGGCGTGTTGATGGTGCCGTAATCCACAGGTTTGATAGAGTTGCCAACCACACGAATCACCCCAAACCCGGTTGTCGCAGTTCCGGGGTCCAGTCCCAGTATAATCATGCCAACCTGTTCTCCTTTTATGGTTCATAATCAATTTCTGTCTTTGCTTTTTTGTTTTTACTTTCTGTTTTTGCTTTCTATTTTTTATTGAAATCAAAACTATTTTCTGAGAATTCATTTTATTATACCATAAATTATCCGGAAAAAAAGTTTTATCCACAAAATCCAGCATCAAAACGAACATAGTTTCTTATGATTTCTTTATATTTGAAATTTGTAAATGTATACAGTATTATCCGTTGGCTTTTCCAGTTAATTTCCCTGGTTGCTATTGCCAAAGTCTTCTTTTTATGCTATCTTTTCAATAATATAAACTTTTAGGGGGACTTTAAGATGAAAATGAAAAAATTATTGGCAACTGCAATGGTAGGCGCTATGGCTTTCGGTCTGTTCGGCTGCGGCGGAAACGATGCTGCCGACACAACAGAACAGGATGGACAGGCTGAAAGCAGTCAGCTGAGAATTGGTATGGAATGCGGCTATGCGCCATTTAACTGGACACAGCAGGATGATTCCAACGGCGCTGTAGCTATTGAAGGCGGCGGTGGCTATGCCAACGGTTATGATGTGCAGATTGCAAAACGGATTGCCGAAGATATGGGCAAAGAACTGGTAATTGTAAAAACAGAATGGACTGGTTTGATTCCATCTGTTGACAGCGGCGTGATCGATGGTATCATCGCCGGTATGTCTCCAACAGATGAAAGAAAAGAAAGCATTGATTTCTCTGACAACTACTACAAATCCAATCTGGTAATGGTTGTACGCGCTGACGGCGAATACACCGATGCTACTTCTATTCAGGATTTTGCCGGCGCAACTATCACCGGTCAGTTAAATACATTCCATAACACTGTAGTAGACCAGATTGAAGGTGTAAACCATGCAGAAGCAATGGAAGATTTTCCTGCTATGCGTGTAGCACTGGAAAGCGGCATCATTGACGGTTATGTATCCGAAAAACCGGAAGGTTTATCCGCCAGCGCTGCCAACAGCAACTTTGCTTTTGTTGAATTTGCAGAAGGTCAGGGCTTTGAATATAAACCAGACGATGCAGCTTTGGCTGTTGGTCTGAAAAAAGGTTCTGAACTGGCTGAACCAATCAATGCTGCTATCGCTAAAATCAGCGTAGAAGAACAGCAGACATTAATGGATGAAGCAATTGCAAATCAGCCTTCTGCTGAATAATCGCCATCACTAATAACTACTAATAACTTATTTTAATAGGCATTTTAAAATAAATGTATAAAAGAAATTGTCGAAAACGGCAATTTCTTTTTTTCTGTTGTTGTATCTGTGCGCATAATTGTATTATAATAGTACTATTGAGTATTTTGAAAGGAGGAAGTATTTTGGAATTTTGGTCATGGGTATCCCGTATTTTAGAACAATATGGTTCCTTAATTTTAGAAGGTACTGGTATTACTGTTTTACTGGCAATTGTCGGTACAGCAATTGGTTTTGCCATTGGTCTTTTAATCGGTATTTACAAAACAATTCCCATTAAAAGTTCTACACCACTGCCTTTAAAAGTCCTATACAAAATTTTTAACTTTTTGTTATCTGCCTACATTGAACTGTTCCGCAGCACACCAATGATGGTGCAGGCTATGGTCATTTTTTATGGGGTAGCATACGCTTTTGGGATAACATTAAATCGATTAATTGCCGGTTTATTCATTATTTCCATCAATACCGGGGCGTATATGGCAGAAATTGTCCGCGGCGGTATTATCTCTGTTGACAAAGGACAGGCAGAAGCAACCCATTCTATTGGTATGACCCATTTGCAGTCTATGTCCTATATCATTTTGCCGCAGGCAATCCGTAATATTATGCCTGCTGTTGGGAATCAGTTCATTATCAATATCAAAGACAGCTGCGTACTGAGTGTTATCGGTGTTAGCGAATTGTTCTTTGTTTCCAAATCGGCCGCAGGTGCGACATTTCAGTTTTTCCCTGCATTTTTTATTCCTTGTGTTATTTACTTTGTACTATGTTTCAGTATTACACAGATATTGCGTTACCTGGAAAGAAAAATGGACGGCTCCGACACTTATACCATTTATGGCACAGAACCGGTCATCAATGGCGCTGACACACTGAAACGAGGTGACGTAAAGTAATGGATCAGAAACCTGTTATTCAAATTCAAAACTTAAAAAAATCCTTTGGACAGCGGGAAGTACTGAAAGACATCAACTTTGACGTTCACAAAGGGGAAGTTGTTTGTATCATCGGTTCCAGCGGCTCCGGCAAATCTACTTTGCTGCGGTGCATCAATCTGCTGGAAACACCCACTGCCGGTGCAATTTTATATAACGGCAGCAATATTCTTTCTTCCGGCAACACCCACAAGTATTGCGCCAAAGTTGGCATGGTATTTCAGCAGTTTAATCTGTTCAATAATCTAAACGTATTGGAAAACTGCGTGGTCGGTCAGGTTAAGGTTTTAAAGCAAAACCGAAAAGAAGCCGAAGAACGGGCCAAACGCTATTTGGAACAAGTAGGCATGCTGCAGTTTATCAATGCCCGTCCCCGTCAGTTATCCGGCGGTCAGAAACAGCGTGTGGCCATTGCCCGCGCCTTAGCCATGGAACCGGATGCTTTATTATTTGACGAACCAACTTCTGCCCTTGACCCTGAAATGGTAGGCGAGGTATTAAAGGTTATGAAAAGTCTGGCTGAAAGCGGACTGACCATGTTGGTAGTAACCCATGAAATGGGGTTTGCCCGTGATATCTCCGACCGTATTGTATTTATGGACGGCGGTATTATTTTGGAAGATGGCACACCGGATGAAATCTTCAATCATCCAAAGCATGAAAGAACCAAAGCGTTTTTAACCAGAGCTATGGATAAATAAGTTATATGCTATTTTAAAGACCTTGCCCGGTGCAGGGTCTTTTTTTGTGTTATCCTATCTCTTACTGTTTGGATACGATGTATCAGGCTCTGCTTATCAGCAACATGTCCGTTATCCGGCCAAGTAAAAAAAGAACGGCCCTGGCACGCCAAAACCGCTTTATCTTCCTAAAAGAACGATTGATCCAAACTGCAAGTTACCGAAAATATACAGCTAGGTTTTCATTGTTTTGCAATACTCCATTATCGGGAGACTGTTTGTTGCCTGCCCTCCTTCAGTGGACATCTGCTTGTCGGTCTGCTTCACTTTGGACTGCGTCCAGTTCAGCTAGACAG
>USPE01000059.1 GCA_900556545.1 uncultured Peptococcaceae bacterium
TTTCTTCCGTTTTTAAACAAAGATCAGGGACAAAGCCACTGCCTTTGGCTTCGTCCCTGATATATACTATAATTCCATATAAACTGCGTTTTTCTAAACAACCATCTGCATCAACCGATTCCCAAGCCCAATACAGACACAACAGTAAAAAATCCAACATATGCTGCGCCTTTCCATTTTTGCGACTCCTCTTGCATCCGAACACCCATATTCATGGATACCGTAATCATAAAGAGCAGCCAAGTTGCCTGGGTGTATAAATTTCTCTCTTGGAAAATCAAAGAAACCGCCAGAAACAAAACTGCAGCAGCAAGCACAAAGTAGTTCATCATTTTTTTCATGTCCCTCATCCTCCCATTCAGTGCTATATATTTTCGTTTTTATTATAGCAAATAGTAGGGATTTTGACAATGGAATTTGGTAAAAATAGAATGGAAAACAATGAGAAAATACCGGTCAGAATTACTCCAACCGGTATCCCATACCCTTTTACCTATGACATCATGCACCAGCAGCGGCGCTTCCGTTTCTATCTGCCATTGACTCCAACTGCCATTCACTGCGCTTTTGGTGCCGCTGTTTATTCCCGCAGTTTGGCAGCCTCTGTCAGTTTTTCCAGCGCTTTTTTCTCAATACGGCTGACATAAGAACGGGAAACATGCAGCCGCATGCCCACTTCTTTTTGGGTAATGGGCTCATCGCCATTCAAGCCGTAACGCAGCTCCAGCACCGTTCGTTCCCTGTCGGTCAGGCAATGGAGTTTTTTCAGCAGATGCTGATATTCGCAGGTCAGCTCCACTGTTTCTGCCACCATGTCCCCCTCTGTCCCCAATATATCCCGCAGGCTGATCTGATTGCCGTCGTGGTCGGTGCCGATAGGCTCGTTGAGCGACACCTCACACTTGCGTTTTTTCTGCGACCGCAAATACATCAAAATCTCATTTTCCACGCAGCGGGCTGCATAAGTGGCCAGCTTTACCTTTTTATCCGGCTTAAAGGTGTTGATCCCCTTAATCAGCCCAATGGTGCCGATGGAAATCAAATCATCCTGTTCTTCCGTCGAACTGTCAAACTTTTTGGCAATATGGGCCACCAACCGCAGATTATGCCGGATCAGCAGATCTCTGGCCTCTGCATCTCCCTGCTGCAGCCGCTCTAAACACTGTGCCTCCTCCGCTTCATTCAGCGGCTGAGGGAAAGCGTTCTGGGTGATATAGCCGGTCAGCAGTACCAATTCTTTTACAAACTCTAATAGCAATACGCTCCCTCCTATCCCTTTCTTCTATCACCTTATGTCGGACTGCTGTCCCATTATGAAAGATTTTTGGAGTGCGCAATAACTTTTTTAGAATCCCTTGCCGTACCGGCCTAGCCAACCCCTTTCCTGCACGCATCACTCTGGAGTATTACACCAAAAATGAAACCAACCTTTGTGAAAAAATAATAAAAATGCAAAAAGTGACGGTCAAAATGAATAACATATACAACAAATTAAGAAGTGACAGAGAAAGCTAGTATGTACTTAAACAAAACGTATCCATAATCATGTAGTTATATGTCATCAAATGACTTTGAAAAGTTGTATAGAAACGCTCCGAAAGATAGCTTTATTAAAACAAAAAAAGCGCGATCAAGTTTCCTTAATCACGCTCAACAACTGTATTTTATTTTTCATATCGCTCAATTTTACAGCTATGTTTCTTTGTGGTTTTATCATAATTGATACCAACCAGCAGAATTTCTCCTGTGTAATGCTCCAGCGCCTTTACATATTGTTTCTCTTTGATTTGCCCAATGGCACCTTCAGCTGACTGATCCCATTTCAGTTCTACTATCATAGCTGGTCTGCCGGAATACTTATGGGGCAAAAACACCATATCAGCAAAGCCTTTGCCTGTAGGCAGCTCCCGAATCAATGTATATGCATCTCTGGCACTGTAATAAGCTAAGGATATGACACAGCTCAACGCATTCTCGTTATGGTAGTTCAATATAGAGGTCGTATCCATATGCACTACATCTAATCCTTCTGCAACTGCCGCTTCGTCAAAACACCATGTATTCTCCAACAACACTTTTGATGCTAAAATAGCGCGCATCACTTCCTGCCAACCGGAACCGTCTATCGCGCTCACAAATTCATCCCGGATTTCTTCGTTAGGAATATACACTTCCTTTGCTGCGACATCATAAGCCAGATAGCCTAAATGCACCAGCAAAGTTAATACATCATCCTTATCTGCAAAAGTTGTCATATCATTGGTAAACTTTCTGGTATTGATGGCATACCGTTCTCCACCAAGCAGCTGCACGATCACATCTTTCAGACCATCAAAGTTCATATCAATGTAAACTTTTAAAGCTTCATAGGTTTCTGTATTTACCCAATAACTATTAAATTTCCGTCTCCTCATAGCATCCACCACAGATTTGGGATTATAAATATGCAATCCCTCTGCTACCTGATACCCATCATACCAACGCCTGGTTTCTTCAAAATCCATTTGATACTGCTCACAAAGCTGCTGTACTTCATCCTGAGTAAAACCGATATACTCTGCCAACACATCGGCACCTATCATGGAATATTCATCAAACATATTCAGTGCCGAGTGGGTGCCATACTTTTTGATTGGCAAAATACCTGTCATATATGCCAGTTTGACATAGGGCTTATCCTTCAACAGAGATCGCAAAAAGTCCAGATATTTGGTCTGCACTACCGTTGCATTTTTCTTTTCCCGAAAGATACAATCCCATTCATCTATGATAAAGACAAAGCCTTTTCCTGTTTTGGCATAGATTTTAGACAATGCCCGCACCAAATTGCAGCCGGCAAGAGCAATCTGATCTCCATATACATCCTCCAAATCTTCCAAAAGTACAGATTGCAAATACTCTGTCATTTCTTCTGCACTTTCTGCCTGACTTAAAAAATCCTGCATATTCAAAAAGAGAACATCATATTGATTCAAATGTTTTTCATAAGATTCATCCTGTGCAATTTTCAAATCCTGAAACAGCTCTCGCGAATCACAGGTGCGGCAATAATAAGCAGCCAACATTTCCGCTGCCATTGTTTTGCCAAACCGTCTTGGCCGACTGATGCATAAAAATTTCTGCCGTGTTCCCAATAAAGCGTTGGTATAAGCAATTAATCCTGTTTTGTCCACATAAATCTCCGAATGAATGGACTCACGAAAACCATCGTTTCCAAAATTCAAATAAATTCCCATTCCAGCCACCACCTTTATAGTCTTTTTTCTTTTATCTTACCAGAACCAATTTGATTAAGCAAGAAACAGAGCGATTGTGGATCGTGTAAATTTACTGTAGGAAAGAAAAGGGCAAATCTATCCTACGGTGCAATCCATCTTCTATTGGTTATGCATTTACTCTATTTGTAACAGCTTTTCTCCAAAATCACCAAAAGGGCAATATCTTTGCAGAAAGTCCACCTCTGGATGGACTGTAGCAAGGGTATTTTATGGAGCTGGACGGAGTCCAAAGCGACAAAAATACGTGCAGCTACTGTCCAGAGCAGCGTGTGGACGCTGCAACAGATATTGTCCGATAAACTACCATTTTCTTTATACTTAACCGGAGTTATTTATCACGATTTTCTTCAAAACTTTACACGATAGCAATCGCTGAATTTTATCCTGCCAGATTCCATTACCGTTTTCTTTGAAGCCTTTCAATTATCTATAAAATATCTTTTCTACGATATTGATATCTGCCATTTTCCAATTTATAATCCAAATTTGAAATTTCCCTAATTTCCTTTTCAAATATGCTGCAACGTCCCTTAGAATCTTCCAATAAGCATGCTGACGCCCATCTTGCAATATATTCTCGACTAACCCGTTTTGCCAATACAAGATATAACTGCTTGATAATCCTATCGTTATTGCCGATTTCACTCCATGCTGTCTCCAGCATATTTCTATATTCGCCCCAGCTCGGCAATTCTGCACAGCATATTTTTATATTGGGCGAATCTTTTGTCACTGTTATTCCTTGAAAGTAATTGACTCCCTCTCCCCTATTCTCTCCGTCCCGAACCAAGGTATAACAGTTTCCCACCTGAAAATTTTGCGCCAGCTGAATAAGGCCAATTCCAAATCCAAAAAGCCCTGCCTTGTTCAAATAAAAAATAGTATCATTATAACTTCTGTTCTTTTGCGTATCATAAATTTCTATCAAAGCTGTGCTTTGAAAATTCCTTCCTTCATATTCTTCCGAATCATCATTGAAATCAATAACAAATTGGTTTGCATGATTTAATCGGGGGGCAATATCTTCTGTAATGAAGTCTTCCAATTTTTGCGTGCTCTTATTTTGATAAAAGAATAACGAACCACTTCCCGGCGCTAATCGGATACCCATTGTTATCCCCTCAAAATCTCCAATCGGATCTGTACGCATATCTAAACCGTAAACCTCACTAAATGCAAAAAATATTAAATTCACACCTAAACAAATCATTGCCTCTTGTGTTAAATAAAATAACATCTCATAACCAATTGCTTCCTTTTCATAAGTAAATTTAACTTTACAATAACCTTCTTCTAAAAAAGAAGAACTACCCATCTCCAAAGGAATATATAACTTTTCATTATGAAATATCAACATAAGCAACACCTCTTTATTCCCGCCTATCGTTATCTAACAATATCTGTTTCCTGTATCCGTTTCAGTTTTGGCACTGCCACGCTTTGCTATTTTCAGTATACCATACATAGAAAACATCTGATATTACCGCAAATAAATTTTTCACAAATCAAGATGTCAAGGTATTGAATAAATGATTGCATTTACATTGCCGGTATGTTATATTTTTCTGTATAATAAATCACAGGTAAGCAAGAATCTACACTACATCTACGGCATAAATCATATCGGTTTATGCAGCAAATTTACTAAATAATCAAAATTTACAAGGCAAAGCCATGGAGATACGGGAAACATCAATGATGCTGCAAAGCTTTCTTAAAATATGGTCGTCAGCTGCTGAACAAGCAGGATCATTCGTGGACGCTCAACAGAAAGAGCAGAGCTTGTTTGAACCAAGTCTCTGCTCTTTTCTTCATTCTATCACAGCCATGAACAGCCGACTTTTGCAACAAATCTGAGAGGAGGAACTCAGTGGGCGCTCAAAATAAAAATCCAAACAAACTGCGGTTAATTCGCTCTGCCTTTGTGCTGTGCATCACCCTGATTGCTTTTGTTATGGTATTCATAACACAAAATGTAGTAGATCAAGGCATGCGGAATCATCAGCTTCAAATGGTAGAAATGGTAGCCAGCCGCATTACTGAAAATATGAACCATTATTTTCAGGGACAATGGGATAATATACAGTATGTCCGCAACACTTTAACGCAGCGTTCTTTTACAGAAGAACAAGAAATATTAAACTGTCTCGCCGAAGAAGAAAATGCACTCAAAACAAGCTATAGCCAACTATTGTTGCTGCTGATTGATGATGAAGGTTTTTACTATTCTGCCAACGGCGGTAAAATTGCTCTGTGGCGCGGAACAAACACAGCTTTCGCCTCAGCCGAACTGGACAGAGAAAAATCTGTAACCATCAACAGTCTGGCCGAACTTTCCTCGGAATCCAAAGAATATCTTTGCTTCACCAAAAAATTGGAGGCACCCATAACAGCAGCGGACGGCAGCTGCTTTACCCACATGGTTCTGGCCACAGACAAAAGCATCTTTGATATCGACCTTTCCCTGGCCAGCTTTGGCACCATAACCGATGTCTTTGTCATGAACAGTCTGGGTAAAACCATCAATGCCCAGGAGCTGAACACCGACCTGGCCAAAGCATATAATCTGATAAAAACACTGGAAAAAGCGGAATTTTTTATCGGTGATACTTACGAAGATGTAAAGACAGCTTTGACAATTCACGCCAGCGCAACCAGTATGATTGAGTTTGATAATCAGGAATACTACATTTCTTTCCAATCTATGGGCGTTGAGGACTGGTATGCAGTCTTTTTGATTGACCAGTATGATATGCACAGCAGTGTAACACAAATCATGTATGACATGAGCCTGGGGCTTGCCGTCGGCTTTATCCTGATGGGGATTGTGCTTGCCGGTTTCTTGCTTTACAACACGCGGATTTATCTGGCGGAAGAACGCAAAAACAAAGAGCAGCTGCGCCTTGCCATGGAAGCAGCCAAACAGGCCAGCCAGGCCAAAAGTGAATTTTTGTCCCGCATGTCCCACGATATTCGCACACCGCTCAACGGCATCATCGGCATGACCGACATGGCCGAAGCAAAAGCAGATGACAAACCTGCGCTCATGGAATGTCTCAGAAAAATTCACAGCGCATCGCGGCACTTGCTGACCCTTGTCAACGAAGTGTTGGATATTGCCCGCATTGAAAGCGGAAAAATCTCCGTAAATGAAACGCAAATTGATTTACATGAATCTATGGCTGTGGTGCATGACATCATCGAAAGTCGGGCATTGAGCCGAAATCAAACCTATCAGACAGACTTCAGCGGAATTATCCATCCGCTGGTAATCACTGATGACAATCTGCTGACCCAGATTCTGCTCAATCTGCTGGGCAACTCGGTAAAATATACCCAAGAAGGCGGCAGCATCAAATTTACAGTATTTGAAGAAGCGGTAGATGGCCAATCGGCAATGTATCACTTTATCATAGAAGACAATGGTATTGGCATGAAACCGGAATTTTTGGAACATATTTATGAACGCTTCTCCCAAGAAACTATCAGCGCCCGGTCAAGCTATGAAGGCACCGGTTTGGGAATGGCCATCGTGAAGGAATTTACAGACCTTTTGGATGGAAGCATTACCATTGAAAGTGAAGTAAACGTCGGCACCAAATTTGAAGTTATCTTTACCTTCCCATTTTTGACAGAAACAAAAGTTGCAGCGTCTGACGAAACCTATTTCTCCGATAGCAAGCAATCTTACCACATCCTGCTGGCAGAGGATAACGACATTAACAGAGAAATCGCACAGTTTATGCTGACAAAAAACGGCATGACCTGTGTAATGGTAAAAGACGGACAGCAACTGGTAGATGCATTCAGTCATGCAGCGCCCAACCAGTTTGATGCCATCGTGACAGACATTCGTATGCCCGTTTTGGATGGTCTGGATGCGGTAAAAATCATTCGCGCGCTCAACCGAAATGATGCAAAAACCATTCCTATCATCGCCATAACAGCAAATGCCTACGACGACGATAAAGCCCTTTCATTAAGTGCGGGCATCGACGCCCATCTGACCAAACCGCTGAACGAAGAACAGCTTTTGAAAACATTAAATCAATTATGTGAAGGAAGAAAGGAAACAATATGATGAAACAACAAAAAAGATTTTTGCTGTCTGCATTGATACTATTGCTGGCAGCAGGACTGCTTGCCAGCTGCGGCAATGCTAAAAAGGCAGACTCTACAAGCCTGTTTACCGGTGATCCGGACGCACTGCAAATATTTATTTGGGGCAGCTCCAACCATAAAGAAATTCTGGTTGAACAATTCCCTGACATCAAATTTGATTTTTATGAATACAACGGATTGAACATTACTGCTTCCATGGCGCAGGTTTTGGAGCGGGATGAACTGGGCGATATTCACATCAACACGCTGCGTATAGCCGACGAAATTGCTAAAGAACACATGATGGATCTTTCCGGAACAACCCTTTGCGACAAATACGAGCCCTCCATGCTGCATCAATATGATGTGAACGGCGCAATCTATCAGCTGCCCGGCAGTGTTTCCATCCGATGCATTCTGTACAATAAAGACCTGTTTGAGGAGCACGGCTGGAAAGAACCGCAAAGTTTTGATGAACTGGTAGCCCTCTGCAAGCAGATTCGTCAGGAGACAGACGACATTACACCCATTGTAATGGGCGGTGCGGCCTGCGGATATTATTTTACCACCATGACCACATATTCTCAGTGCGAATATCTGTATAAACCGGAAGGTGCCCAATGGGCCAAAAACTATGCCGCAGGCAAAGCAAGCGCAAAAGAAGGCTTTGCATCCGGCTTTGAGATGATGCAAGCACTCATCGACGCGCGGGCATTTGACTATGAAAAAAATGACAATCTATGGGACAGAGAACTGTTCAAGAAAAGAATGGACACCAATGAAGCCGCCATGATGTTCCTTTGGGGCTCTCAAGACGTAATTGCGCAGGAAATGGAAAACTCTCCAAATCAGTATGGCGTAATGCCGTTCTACAACAGAGAAGGCGTTGCATTCCTGGGCACCACTGTATCTTATAATATTGGCCTTTCCAAAAATCTGGAAGAAAAGGGCAACGAGAAAAAACTGGCCGATGCACTGCGGGTTATGGAGTGGCTTTCTTCCAGCGAAGGCATTTACGCAATAACAAACGACACATCGACCTCTATTTTTCCGCTAAAAGCGGAAGATAATCCATACTCGTTCAAGCTGTATCAGGATTTATGGGAAGAAAATCTGGACTGCATTAAAGCGCCTATGCTGTACGCCGGCTATGAAGACGTGCTGGTTCCTACCGGCAATGCCATTATGGCTGCTGTAAAAGATAACGGCTCTCTGGACGGAATCACAGACTTGATGGATGAAGTGCATCAGCAATACTTAAACGGCGGCAGCGCAGCCATTGCAGTAGGCAGTTTTGCCAAAGATTTCACCCACCAGGAAACTGTGCAGCTGCTGGCTGCTATCTTGCAAGAAATGGGCGACAGTGACATCAGTCTGGTCAGCGATGGTTTTGTAAACGGCGATATTTCCAACTCTTCCGGAGCGCATTTTAGATTCTACAATGGTTCTCTAAAAGAAGAACAGCTTTCCTGTACCGTACCCGGCAATACCCAGGTAGCGCCATGCGTACAGATGAAACTGACCGGCGCCCAAATCAAGGAGCTGATTGAAAACGGCAAGCTGGTTGAAAGCGATGAAGAAGAAAGCACTCCTACTCAGGCTTACTTTGACTACTACTGGGCAGGTATGCAAGCAGAAATGAAAAACGGAACCGTAATCTCCATGACTTTGGATGACGGCACCAAAATGGAGGACAACCAAACCTATACCGTCACCTTTGCATCAGAAGATTATACCAACAGCATTGCTGCAGTGGGAAATCCCGTGAAACTGGATTATCCCCCCAAAGAAGCATTGCGCGCCTACTTGCAAAAGCACTCCCCTGTCAGTCCGGTAGAACTTTGCAGATAACACCGCCCATAGCAGCTGATCACAAAATCGCTCTATCACAACGGCGGCCCATCTTAGACAAATAACAGCAAAAAATAAGGCTCAGTCCACTGATAAAAAACAACTTATCAGCGAACCGAGCCTTCATTTTTACTGCCATCATACCTTTACATTTTCCAACACAATATTTAACACAAACAATTTATCAGAACACCGTATATCAAAAGTGCCGTGATATTTTTTCGTGATGGTTTTCATATTGGAAATGCCAAAGCCATGCAGCTCTTGCTCTTTTTTGCCGGAAACGATGGTCTGGTTCTCAATCACTACCGGTTCCACCACCGGATTTTCAACCTGTTTATGCAAAATATTTTGCTGCAGCTTCATCGTCAGCCAGATCTTCTTTTCCGCTGTCTGCACAACTGCCTCGGTGGCTTCAATGGCGTTATCCAGCGCATTGCCCAGCAGCAGCACCAAATCAAGAAAATCAATCATAATCTGCCCATACAGCATAATGACCGGCTGCAGCGTGATTCCCTGCTTGCGGGCCTCCTCCACCTTTGCAGTCAAAACCGTATCCAATGCAA
>USPE01000060.1 GCA_900556545.1 uncultured Peptococcaceae bacterium
TACAACAAGTGATACCAATGTAACAGAGCCAGAGGTAATCATTCCTGTGGTGTCTGAGGAAGACAGCTGGAAAACTGTTTTGGTCAATAACAGTCATGCGCTGGCGGATGGATATGTGCCTGAATTGGTGACTGTAGATAATACTAATTTTAAGTTTGATGCCAGAGCAGCAGAGGATTTAAACACTATGCTGCAGGATGCACGGGCAGAGGGTTTAGCACCAATGATTTGTTCTTCGTATCGGGCGTGGGAACGGCAAACAGCCTTATTTGAAAAGCAGGTAGCAAAACAGCAGGCAACAGGGTTGTCTTATGAGGAAGCCTATGAAAAAGCGAAAACCGTTGTGGCCTATCCTGGCACCAGCGAGCATCAGACCGGTTTGGCAACGGATATTGTGGCAACCAGCCATCAGCTGCTGGATGATTCTCAGGCTGAAACTGCGGAACAGCAATGGCTGATGGAAAACAGCTGGAAGTATGGTTTTATTTTGCGTTATCCGTTAGGAAAAAGCGAGTATACCGGCATTATTTATGAACCATGGCATTATCGGTATGTGGGAAAAGAAGTGGCGCAGTATATCACCGAAAATGAATTATGCTTAGAAGAATATTGGCAGCTGGTGGAAAATCAGCAGGCACAATAATATAGTGACACTGTTGTAATATGTGAAAAAAACGGAGCGGGATTATCAGGCCTTGATAGGTGCTGTGATTCTGGTCCGTTTTTTTATTTTATGAAATTATGTTAAAAGAAGCATTATAAAAAAGAAATAGAATTTATAGTTGTAATTTTTTTCTGGATTCTGCATAATAAAAGGAGCATAAATTATCAAGAAAATGGCAGAAATAAATATAGAAAAGAAGGTGGAGAAATGACACAGATTGTTGACGAGATGCAAGTGATTTTTGAACAGAATGTGATATCGGAATTTTTTCTCCAGCAGCCTCAGTTATTATTGCGGCGGGCGGAAACACAGCAGGAGGAATTAAAATATGGTGTGATTGCTTTATTGGAGCAGCCAGAGCCATGGAATTGTGCCGATGTGGTAGCGTTGTGTCGAGAAATATGTCCGCAATGGTATCAGCAGGAACCAAAACAGGGTTGGCTAGAGTACAGTTATTGGTATATTATCAGCTGGTCTTATCCAGATAGTGTGCTGATGGAGTTTCCGGAACAGTTTCAGAATGGTGTGCAGTTTTTTATTCGCGTTTTGCGGTGTATGCTGGACTATGTGCGAATGCATAAAGCTTTTGATCGGTTTAGTGATTTTGAATTTTTGGATTTGGCAACCTTTCCTGATCATGTGATAAAAGAAGAATATGAACGATTTTTATATTATTTTCGTAAGCTTTATCTCTATGAGTTGATGTATATCGGTAAAGAAATTTTTTATTTTAATACATTAAGTCATATTGCCGGTGTTCATTATGTTGCCATGCATGTGGCCAGACAATTAAAAGAAGCCGGTGTACCTGTTAATTTGGCGTTGGTTTCCGGAGCAGCAGTTGGCCATGATATTGGCAAATTTGGCTGCAAGGCTGCGGAAATGAAACGGATGCCCCACTTGCATTATTATTACACCGGTCAATGGTTTGAAGAGAAAAATATGCCTACCATTGCCCATATTGCAGTCAATCATTCCACTTGGGATTTAGAGCTGGAAAATTTACCGTTGGAATCCCTGATTTTGATTTATGCAGATTTTCGTGTGCGTCGGGAAGACTGTGATGCCCCAAAAGAAAAAATGGGCATTTTCTCTTTAGAAGATTCTTTTCATATCATACTTAGTAAATTGGAACATGTAGATGCTGCCAAAGAGCGGCGCTATCGATATGTATATGCCAAGCTAAAGGATTTTGAAGACTATATGTGCAGTCTTGGTGTCAACATCGATTTAAGCAGCAGGGAACTGCAACCGGTGCAGCCAAAAGATATTGCGTTGGTAGATGCTCAGGAAGCCATTGTCAATTTTAAATTTTTGGCTATCCGTCATAATATTTGGCTGATGGAGTTTTTAAATACCGAAACTTCTTTCGGTACCTTGTTGGAAGCAGCCAGAAGTGAGAAGGACTGGAAAAATACAAGGGCGTATATTCATATTTTTGAGGAATATTATACCTACATGACCCAGCGGCAAAAAAGCATGACTCTTAATTTTCTTTATGAACTGTTGATGCATCGGGAAGGTGATATCCGGCGGCAGGCTGCTGCATTGATGGGGAAGATTATTGTACGATACGATGAAATCAACCGCAAGGCGTTGCCTGATGGTGTAACGCTGCCAGTGGGCCAGACCACCAGTCTTACCTTATGGCAGAAATATATCAATATGATTATCATGCCTGATCATAAGATTACAGAACGGCATAAGCGGTGGCTGGGGTATACCTTGAAAAATGTCGTGACTGTTGTATTGGAAAACAGTTCGGAAGAAGAAAGCTATCAATATTTAGATTCTCTGCTGTATTATTATCACGAAGCCCATTGGGATGATGAAACAGGCTTTGTTTTGATGGATACTTTGATTTCGGTGCCGTTGCAGCTCTGTGAGCCCTTTCAGCTGCAGGAGCTGGTTGAATTTACCCAGGCCATTTTGCAGCGGCCCAATTTAGAATTGCAGGCGGCGGCGCTGCGTTTTTTGCAATATCTTTCCGGTTATTCCCATTTGTATTCCAGCGTAAAAAATGCAATATTGGCCATGCTGTCGGAAATGCAGACTGTACAGATGCCTGTCGGTTTTCGGTATAATCTGATGAGAATCTACAGACAGTTCGGTGCTGATGATCTGGTTGAGAAACTACAGTTATCCGGGATAGAAGAACAACAGGCGGTATCAGAACTGTTTTTGGAAAATTTAAAGGTTGCTACGCCGTGGATGCTCAAATTGACCAATATTGATTTTTTGCTGGAAGTGGCACAGGAACGGCGTTCTATTTCGTTGTTGCAGGTGGCTGCACATTTATCTAATATTTTAAAAGTAGGTGAACGGATTAGCGTGCGTCACAGAGCAGGACAAGGGCTGGTTTCTATTGCGCCGCTATTATCTCTGGAAGAACGTAATGAGTTGGTAATTGAGTTGACCAAAGGGTTGGAAATTGGTGAATATGAGTTTTCCAAATATATTCCTGAATATTTAGGACAGATTGCTTTGTATTTACAGCCGCAGGAATTGGATGAAATTATTCAGGATATCCAGAAATTGCTGCGTAACGCCAATAATCGTGTGGTATCGGTGGCGTTAAATACGCTGGGTGTTATGTTAGAATATTATCCAGCTTATCAGCAGCGGTTCGGAGAAGATGATATTGTCATTGAGGAACGACGCCGAGTAATTTTAGGAATGCTGCTCAGCGGTTTATCCAGTTATGACGAAGAAGTAAACTCGGAAGCCTTTATCGTGTTGGGCCATCAGTTATTTGGTTCTGTGCGGTTATCATTGGAAGAAAAATATAAGATTTTCTATTTAATTTATAAACGAATGTTGATTTTAATTCATGACAAAGAACTGAATGGTTTGTCTTTCTTTAATCGGGCTGGTTCCTTGAACCATATTTATCGGTTCATTTCTGATTATCTGATGGAGTATGGTCGGTTTGATATTCCTGAAATAGAACGAATCGCTTTTTTCCCTGGCACTTTTGACCCTTTCTCGTCCAGCCATAAAGGCATTGTGCAGGAAATTCGCAATCTGGGTTTTCAGGTTTATCTGGCATTAGATGAATTTTCGTGGTCAAAAAAAACACAGCCGCGGATGACCAGGCGGCAAATTATTGTTATGTCGGTGGCCGATGAAGAAAACGTATATCTGTTTCCTGACGATATTCCTATCAATTTGGCCAATGATGGAGATATGGCTCGACTGCATAGTCTGTTTCCTGGCAAAGAGGTTTATATTGTAGTGGGCAGTGATGTAATTTTAAACGCATCCTCTTACAAAAAAGAACCGAAGCCGGGCTCCATCCATTCTTATAATCATATTGTGTTCCGGCGGGCGCAGGGGATGGATGCTGAAACCACTGCGGAGTTAGAACAGCGTATCGAGCAGACTGTGCGGAATTCTGTGCAGGGCGATTTGATTTATTTAACATTGCCCACTTATTTGGAAGATATCAGTTCGACCCGTATTCGGGAAAATATCGACTGTAACCGGGATATTTCCAATCTGATCAGTCCTTTGGCGCAGAATTATATTTACCATTATGGACTGTATTTGCGAGAGCCGCAATATAAGCCAATTTTGCAGGCGAAAAATATGAAATTTGACTTCGTAACCGAAGAAAGTTCGCAGGAGGTTTATCAGCTATTGGTCAGCTTTTCTCAGATGGATGATTTAATGGATATTTTGTCTGAGCATTGGCAAAAGCCTAATGCTATGCTGACTTTATTGAAGGATAGCAGCCAGGAGCAGCGGATTGTAGCCTTTGCACTGTCCTACACACTGGAAACAACGGATATGTATGGTGTTTTTCAGAACGCTCATGTTGTGGAATGGCTACGCAAACGAATTTTTGGTAAGATCGCGGTATTAACTGGTATCTATCAGCTTCCCGATATCAAAATCAAAAATGGTGAGCAATTATTGCTGACAGAAACAATCAGTCATTATCTGGAGCAGGATTACGGATACAGTATCTATTATGGTGCTGATGATGAGGCGGTAAAATCAGTGCTGCAGCGGCAGGGATTTTTACCAGCGCCGATGGAGCAGAAAAATGCAGTTTTGTATCTGGTGGATATGCGTTCTCCTCTGACACTGTTAAAGAATATAGAGACGACAATCAAAGAGCCATTTAATCGAAATGAACGGTTACTGGCTGTGGTAGAGCAAAGTCATCATAGGCTGCAGGAAATCATGACTGAGTTGTATCCGGGTAATCTGGTGCTTTCTATTGATGCGGGAATTATGCACCATAAAATGCTGCAAAAAATTACTCGAGCCAATCATGTGCCAAATGAGCCGTTACCGGTACGCAAGTTGGGAAAAAATATGTGTGTGCCTTTTGGTAAAATTCTACGTGGTATGGTGGTGCCTAATACTGTCACTAAAACACTGCACAGTGAAAAGGTATATGATGGGGCCATTAAACAGTTTAGCATTCAAAATTTCCCATTTTATTCTACTTTAGAAAATCAGGTGCGTACCATAAAATCCTTTGACCGTCCAGTAATTTTGGTGGATGATTTACTGCACAAAGGCTATCGAATTCAGGGACTTTGGCCTATTTTGGAACAGGAACAAGTGCAGGTGGATCGTATGGTAGTGGGCATTTTATCTGCGCGGGGCAAAGATTTAATTGGTGTGCGGAACTGTCCTGTAGAAAGCGCTTATTTCTTGCCTCGTTTGCGGGGTTGGTATGTGGAATCCACATTGTATCCGTTTATTGGCGGAGATATGGTAGCTCGGCAGGAAGAAACAGATGCTAATTTAATACCGTCTGTCAATTTCATTCTTCCTTATGTGGTGCCCAGCTATATGCGAGATGTGCAGCGGGATGCGTTATATTATTTTTCACTGACCTGTTTGCAGAATGTGCATGATATCTTACAAGTATTAGAAGAAGAATATCAGAAAACTTTTGGCCGTCGACTAACCTTAGGGCGTTTGGGAGAAGCGATTATTTCTCCTCGCTGTCCGGATCGTGGCAACTGTGGGCAATATGATAAAAATATTGCAGCCTCCGTTTATGTGGAGGATGATATTCAGCGTTTGGTACGGTTGGAGAGTATCATGGCAAAATAAATGCCAATAATCTAAGTTGTTAATAGTTTCAATGTACAATAGAATGTAAAGACAAAAAAGCCTTATAGATTTATGGTGTCATGCGACATACAATCTGTAAGGCTTTTGTTTTTGCTTATGTTTAAGATGAAAGAAGTCAGGATAAACGTATTCCTGCATTAGTACATCACCAGGAACAATGTGGCAATTTTTGCAGAAGAACTATTCTTGTCTGATGCCGTAATATTCTGCCAGTAATAGAATGCGCTGAGCCCAACGGTGATGGGTCTTGTATTCATTCATGCGCTGCGTCTGTGCGCCGCCGGATACATAATAGGGATTATGGGGATTCCAGTTTAAAATTTGGCAAGCATCGGCATAGTCGGCAGGCGAAACTTTAAGTCCCTCATTGACTACCGTGATTTGAGACGGATGAATGACTGTTTTGCCAATAAATCCATTGAGCAAATCTAATTCTAATTCCCGTTTTAATCCAGTCTTCCATAGTTCAGTTTCATCCTGAAAATATTCCCATACCGGCGCAGATACTACGTAATTGGGCTGGAAAACGGTAAGAATATCGCTAAGAATATTGGCTACCGGTAGGATATCATAAATGGTCTGATAAGGATGGCGACGCAAACCAAATAAATGGCACAGATCATTGCAGCCCACGCGAATATTGAGTACCTGCTGGTAATAAGGCTGCAGTAAATCCTTTAGCTGTTCCAATGTTTCAACTCTGGAACGCAAGGAAAGCAAAGAGGCATCCTCTAAGACAGGCATCATGAAAAAGGGGGTTGACCGGGAAGTGTGATTTGCATTTTCTAAAGCTGCCAGATAAGCGGATACATTTTCCAGAGAAAATTTAGGGAAAATAAATCCAGTCAGTAGTTCGGCAGCTTGTCCCATTAGCTGTAATAGTGCGGCTATTTGTTCTGGACTGCGTAAGCGGATAAATAGCCGAGGCAGGTAGAATTCTTCTTGTTGTCGTTTTTGGTAGATGGTTTGTATGGTTTGAATGGCTTGTTGTTCTGCCTGAGGCAGATAAGCATCGTTGATAGTGTCTTCCAGGCACAGTGCTAGAGAAAATTTCGTACCAAAACGCTGATGGCAAATGGAATCTGCTACAGAAACTCGATTGGCCGGTGTATATAAAAGCGCCCCTATACGATAGGCGAGAGGCAGAGGTACTTGTGAAAAAATATGAGTCATGCGGATACTCCTTTATTTGTTGCATGCAAGGCAGCAGAACATAGTAAAATGAAAAAATATATTACCTATTTATTTTTCGGTCTTGAACTGTTAATTCCCTGCTCTATCTATTGTAAATGATAATAATTCTTGCTAAAATGAAACAAAATGTTGGGTAATATGGTAGTAATCAATCGTGAGTTCTATTTAGCATAGGTAAATAAAATAAAGGTGGGATGTGAATATGTTTCCTTGTTTGCCGTTAGAACAATTAGAGGCGTATTTTACAAAAAACAGTCAGAGAACACAGCAGGGTGTTTATTTTTACAGAATTATAAATTATAGTACGGCAGTGGATTCTTTTTTGGTGCGTTATTTTCAGGAAGCCAGACAATATGGCGTGGTTTTAGAGGGAAAGTTGGCCAATCCTACAGGGCAGAATCTTGCTTATTATCGGGAAATGTTAGGGGATTTATTTGTTTTGCAGCCAGCCTTTTTTCAACAACAGCTTTCCAAATGGTTGCCTCGGTTGGAGCGCAGCCGGCAGCAGATAGTTGCGAACGCTATTTTTGATGTGCTGCAGGAAATGGCTCGCAGTGGAAAAAATGAAAATATGCTGAAAAATGCATACATCAAATTTATGTGCTGGATGTATTATCGATTTGAACGGGTGCTGCATCTTTTGGGCAATGAAACTGTGCCAAAGATTCTTTATGAGGGTTCGGTCAGTTATTATGAGTTGGAAATGCTGCGGATTTTATCTGCTGCCGGCTGTGATATTGTCTTGCTGGACATACAGGGAGATCAAGCTTACCGCAAATTAGATCCGGATTCTAAGTATTCTCGTCTTTATGAGCAGCAGGGGACCGTTTTTCCTACTGATTACAGTATAAGAGAGCATGTTCGGCAGGCACAGATGTTGCAGCAGGCTGTGGGAGTGTCTGGCGGTGCATCTGGTCAGCAGCTGCCGGTTCCTTGTATCAATGCCTGGATGGCGGACGGCAATATATTGGAAGAACTACAAAAGCCGACGGCGCAGCGGGGCGAAGATAAGAATTTGTATTATACAGTATTTGCTAGAATTTGCGGTGTAGAGGAAAAAAATTCTTATAAAAATACATTGTTGCAGCTTTATCTACAGCTGACAGGAGCAGGACGACAGGTTTTGGTATTAGAACAGGAGATTCCACTGCCATCGCCGGAAGAAATACAAAAAATTCAGAGAAAACGGTATCAAAAACTGAATGAGATGTTGATGGATTTGTCACAGAATATTGTTTGTGCTGCACCGCAGCTGCAACAAATCTTGCGGCAACAGTTTATCAGCTTTTTGCAAGAAGAAGCGGATGGTGACGATAAATTGAATCGTTGGTTAAATCGGGCGGTTTACTTGCTATGCTGGCTGCGTCGATATCAGGAACAGTTATTTGGCAATTGGCAATCCGACAGTTTGGGCGTATTTTTATATTTAAGTCCTTGTCAGGAAGAAACAGAGTTATTGTTTTTGAGATATTTATCTCGTTTACCGTTGGATATTGTGATTTTTTCACCAAATTTAAATTTGAATGGAGAAATGAAGGATAAATTCTTATATGAGAAGAAATATACTATATCTATGAATGTGGAGCAATATCCTACAGAAGGTGCAATACAATTGGGAACCGTTGCCTATCATGCCGAACAGGAACTGACAGAAACCTTATATCAGGATAGTGGGCTATATCGGGAACAACAGTATGATAAGGCTAAAGCGGTGGCGCTGCAGACCATGTATGAAGAGATTTTCATTTTATGGGAGCAGCAGGAGGCATATCGGCCTAACTTTGATGTGGTGCAGGACGAAGTGATCATGCCTGTACTTTTTGCCAAAGTTTCCGGTGTGAAAAACGGGGAGGTTTCAGATTACTGGCGGGATATCAAAAAGTTATTGGTGAAGGATACGCTTCTCTACAATCAGGTGCCTATGATTCATCCGACTGATGAAAACCCCGTAAAGCAGTACAGTACAGAATTTTTTCGCAATGGTACATTGCAGCGGCAAAAATTGAAACAGCACAAGGCATATTCTTATCAGTATCTGCGAGAAGAAATGCAAGATTATATGCTGGACAAGGTGCAGCAATTGATTGACTGGAAGTTGATACAAGGAACCTTTCAAAATGGAACAGAATATACCATTGTATCTACGCTGCTGAATCTGGAAAAAAACATTGTGCGTCTGATTCAAAAAATGGATTTTACCAAATTGGCTCCTAAGTTGGTTTTGATTAATACTGGTGAAGCCGTTTATTCTCTGGAAGATAGCATTGTAATTGCATATTTGCATTTGCTTGGCTTTGATATTGTATTGTTTGTGCCGACAGGATACCGCAGTCTGGAACAATATTACACACAGCCCATCCTGACAGAGCATGTGATTGGAGAATATTTATATGATTTAACTGTTCCGGCTAATTTAAGAGATGCTGTGTCTAAGCGGGGACGTCCATCTTTGCGGGAGTTATTATTAGGGAGAGGAAGATAATATATGGCCATTGATTTTGGGCAAAAAAGCAGTAATTCGTCTGTTGCCGTACCTGTCACTGTTGAATTGGAAGTAGAGCCTTATGATATTGCGGCAGACAGAGCGCAGTTAAATCAAAAATATGTAAATTCAGCTGAGGTAGATGCGCTGACAAGTCAGATTGTGGTAGATGATTTGAACACCATTGTCACCTTTGGCAGCGCTGTTGCGGAACAGATTTCAAAAACATCTGATGTGGTACTGAACAGTATGAATATGAATCAGATTGATGAGTCCAGTGAGATGCTCAATCTGCTGGCAAAAATTATGGATCGTTTTGATATTGATGAAA
>USPE01000061.1 GCA_900556545.1 uncultured Peptococcaceae bacterium
AGTCTTTTCTGCCAAGATTATTGACAAATAAAGATAAGAAAGCTTTGTTCTCTTACTAGAGGACAGAGTTTTTTCTTTGGCTGACAAAATAACTCTTATAAAATAATTGTCAGAATTTTGCAACATAACCTTGAAATTTTCAATGAAAAGGACTATACTAGAAAGCACATAGTAACAGAAAAGAGGACATACACATGACAGTTGATTTAGACTGGGAAAATTTAGGATTTAATTACCGTAAACTTCCATTCCGTTATATCTCATATTACAAAGACGGTAAGTGGGACGAGGGGCAATTGACTGAGGATGCGACTTTGCATATTTCAGAAGCATCTCCAGCCCTTCACTATGGTCAAGAAGCTTTTGAAGGACTCAAGGCTTACCGTACTAAAGATGGCTCTATTCAATTGTTCCGTCCAGATGAAAATGCCAAACGTCTACAACGTACTGCTGATCGTCTTTTGATGCCACAAGTTCCTGTTGACAAATTTGTAGATGCATGTAAACAAGTTGTACGTGCAAATGAAGAATATGTTCCACCATATGGTACTGGTGCAACACTTTATCTTCGTCCACTCTTGATCGGGGTTGGTGACATTATTGGTGTTCACCCGGCAGATGAGTATATCTTTACAATTTTCGCTATGCCAGTAGGGAACTACTTCAAAGGCGGATTGGCTCCAACGAATTTCCTTATCCAGGACGAATATGACCGTGCAGCACCACATGGTACAGGTGCTGCTAAGGTTGGTGGTAACTACGCAGCAAGTATGTTGCCAGGTAAGATTGCACATGACAGTAACTTCTCTGATGTTATCTACCTTGACCCAGCAACCCACACTAAGATTGAAGAAGTCGGTTCTGCAAACTTCTTTGGGATTACAGCAGATAATGAGTTCATTACTCCGCTTAGCCCATCTATCTTGCCATCAATTACGAAATTCTCATTGCTTTACCTGGCTGAAAATCGTTTTGGTATGAAAGCTATTCAAGGTGATGTTAAGATTGCCGAGTTGGATAAATTTGTCGAAGCAGGTGCCTGTGGTACAGCTGCGGTTATCTCACCAATTGGTGGGGTACAACATGGTGATGACTTCCATGTCTTCTACTCAGAAACAGAAGTAGGTCCTGTAACACGTAAACTTTATGATGAGTTGACAGGTATCCAATTTGGTGATGTTGAAGCTCCAGAAGGATGGATTGCCAAAGTTGACTAATTCTAAGTAAATAAATGGTTATTTTAAAGCTTGCTCTTGCAAGCTTTTTTCTTTTTCGGTAGAATTAAGAAGATACATTAAGAAAGGATGGCTCGAGCCAAGGATCGGATATAAATCTATGAGTAAAAAAGATAAAAAAATTGAAATCCAAATTAATGATGCTAAAGTAGTCGTCAATAAAGCAACTATTGAAGGTTTTGAACTTCTTGTTGGTAAGAAAGTCATCGGACAAATTGTAGAAATCGATGGAAAGTTTGCCGTTGTTGATAAAGAAAATGTATCAGGTTTCCACAAGAAAATGGATGATGCAATAGCTGCCATTATCGAATCCTACAATCTTAATCATTAAAATCCAAAGTAAAGGCTTGCTTTGGTCAAGAAACTGTGATATACTATTTCTTGTTCTTAAGGAGAGATAGCGAAGAGGCTAAACGCGGCGGACTGTAAATCCGCTCCTTCGGGTTCGGGGGTTCGAATCCCTCCCGGCGCACTCAAGCTGTATTTCAGATGAAATACAGCTTTTTTTATTGTCTGAAATCAGGTATACTAAAAACACCAATTGCTCTGCACGGGCATCACCTGACAAAACCGATTCTTGAGGTTCTTTATAATTTCTCATTGATTATTTCAATTTTTACCTAAACACTGCTCAGAAAGGAACAAATCCTATGCTTTTATTATCTGCCACTGATTTATACAAAACCTACGGATTAAAAACCATCTTTGACCATATCTCGCTCAACATTGACAGCAATGACAAAATCGGTCTGCTGGGTGTAAACGGCACCGGCAAATCCACCCTGCTGCGCATTCTGGCCGGGCTGGCTCAGGCCGACAACGGCGAAATACAAACTTCCAACCAGCTGGTAATGGAATATCTGCCCCAGCATCCCGACTTTGACGAAAACGCCACCGTTCTGCAGCAGATTTTCCGCGGCGAATCCGCCTTTATGAAAGTGCTGCGCAGCTACGAGCAGACACTGGACGCCTTAGAGCATGATCCCGGCAATCAAGCACTCACCCAACAGCTGTTAGAACTCAGCGCCCAAATGGATGAACAAAACGCCTGGCAATTAGAAAGCGAAGCCAAAGCCATTTTAAATAAGCTGGGCATTCACGACTTTTCCGCCAAAGTTGGCGCCTTATCCGGCGGGCAGCGCAAACGAATTGCCCTGGCCGGTGCTTTGATCCGTCCCTGCAATCTGCTGATTCTGGACGAACCCACCAACCATCTGGACAACGAAGCTATTGAATTTTTAGAGCAGCATTTAAAAGGCAAAAACTGCGCTCTGCTGATGGTAACTCACGACCGTTACTTTTTAGACCGCGTTACCAATCGAATTTTAGAACTCAACAACGCCAAACTCTATTCTTACGAAGGCAACTACCAAACCTTCTTAGAATTAAAGACCCAGCGGGAAGAGGCCGAACAGCGCATGCAGGAAAAAGCCCACGCCCTTTACAAACAAGAACTGGCCTGGATGCGCAAAGGCGTAGAAGCCAGACGCACCAAACAAAAAGCCCGCATCGAACGCTTTTACCAGCTGGAAGATTCACTGACCAGCCAACAGGATGAAAAACTGGATATTTCCCTGCAGCATTCCCGCTTGGGCAAAAAAATTATCGAACTGGAGCATCTGCGCAAAACCTTTGGCGATAAAATCTGCATTGCCGATCTCACCTATGCCGTTGTCCGCGATGACCGAATCGGTATTGTAGGCAACAACGGACTGGGAAAATCCACACTGCTCAATATTATCGGCAAGCAAATGCCTTACGACAGCGGCTCCGTCACATTGGGCGATACCGTGCGCATTGGCTACTACACCCAGGATAACAGCGATTTGCCGGAAGATATGAAGGTTATCGACTATGTGCGGGAAAAAGGCGAATATATCCACAGCGGCGATGGCACACTCATCTCTGCCGCCCGCATGCTGGATCGGTTTCTATTCAGCGGCGCCCAGCAGCACTCCCGCATCAGCCAGCTGTCCGGCGGTGAAAAACGCCGCCTTTACTTACTGGGCGTACTGATGGACGATGTCAACGTATTGCTGCTGGACGAACCCACTAACGACCTGGATATTCAAACCCTGCAAATTTTAGAAGACTTTATTGACCACTTCTCCGGCCCAGTGATTGCCGTCAGCCATGACCGTTACTTTTTGGACCGCATCGCCCAGCGCATTTTTGCCTTTGAAGGCAACGGTCAGGTAACCATCTACACCGGCAACTACAGCGACTATGCCGAAAAGAAACAATTGCAGCAACCGGTCGCAGTGTCGTCTGCGCCCAAAGAAAAAAAGGCCGACACCAGACAGCGCAGCCAAAAATTAAAATTTACCTATCAAGAAGCCAAAGAATATGAAACCATCGAAGCCGACATTGAAAGCCTGGAGCAAAAAATCCAGCAGTGCGACGATGACATGGCTGCCAACAGCACCAACTTTGCCAAACTGAACGATATCAGCAAAATCAAAGAAGAACTGGAAGAACAGCTCATGGCCAAAATGGAACGCTGGGAATACTTGATGGAAAAAGCAGAACAAATCGCTCAGCAAAAATAAACGCACAACTCCAATGGGGCTGCAGTATTGGCAAACTCTTAAACCAATACCGCAGCCCCATCTTATTTGCCTCTCTATACAACCTCTTATTCTCAACTTTTTTCTTTGCTCACCCCAACTATTGACAAGCGTCCGTTATTCTAATGGATTTCCTTCATTTTTACTCTCTTTTTTTTCTCTAAAAAATAACTGTCGAGATTATCTCTATCCAACATTTTATGATAGAACCTTATAAAAACCACAAAATAGCGCTTATCATATATGTTCTGCCGTAAACGCAAAGAGAGGATCTCTCTCTTTTGCAAGAAAGAAATCCTCTCAAAATAATATAGGAAGGCTAATGTTTTGTATTCATGCGCTCACTATGCCAAGAACGCGAAAACCTCACAATTTTACCTAATATACTACTTTTTATCAAACGGGACTGTATCAAAATGCCGGATTCTCATCCAACCAAAAGACGCAGGATTTTTTGTAGCTGACAGGGCAGCTTTTTGAAAAGTGCGACGCCATCAAATACATCCAACCCAAGGACGAAGGTAATATTTTGTAGTGCTAGACTCTACCATTCCCTACCGGCAAAGACGCAGGATTTTTTGTAGCTGACAAGGCGGCTTTTTGAAAAGTGCGACGCCGTGTACTAAACGTACACAAGGAGTGCTTTTCAGAAAACAACGCAGTCAGGTGCAAAAAAGACCAGTCTTTATTACAGTACACCTTCCAAATACATAGCTCTCGCAACCTTTCTGAAGCCAGCCAAGTTAGCACCAGCCATCAGGTTGTAGCCCAGACCATATTCTTCAGCTGCGGAAGCTGCGTTATCATGAATGTCTTTCATGATATCGAACAATCTCTTATCTACTTCTTCAGCAGTCCAGGACAGTCTCTGAGAGTTCTGGCTCATTTCCAGAGCGGATACTGCTACACCACCGGCATTAACAGCTTTAGATGGAGCCATTACGATGCCAGCTTTCTGCATGCAAGCGATTGCATCGTTGGTGCAAGGCATGTTGGATACTTCAACAACATATTTAACGCCCTGTTTAACGATTGCTTCTGCATCTTCGATTTTGATTTCGTTCTGAGTAGCGCATGGCATGTAAACGTCAACGCCTTCAATTTTACCCCATGGTTTTTCACCTGGATAGAAGGTAGCAGATGGGAATTTGTCAGCATATACGGATACTTTGTTAGCGCCGGATGCTCTCATATCTAACAGATAATCAATTTTTTCGCCTTTAACGCCTTCTGGGTCATAGATGTATCCATCTGGACCAGAAACTGTAACGATGGTACCGCCCATTTCTGTAACTTTTGTAGCTACGCCCCAAGCAACGTTACCGAAGCCTGTGATAGCAACTTTTTTACCTTCAAAGGAGGTGCCTTCATGGTTCAGTAAGTGCTGTGCAAAGTAAGCAGCACCGAAACCGGTAGCTTCCGGACGAATCAGAGAACCGCCATAGGACAGGTCTTTACCGGTTAATACGCCGTTTTCAAAGTTGCCTTTGATACGTTTGTACTGACCAAACAGGTAGCCGATTTCTCTTGCGCCTACACCCATGTCGCCTGCTGGAACGTCAACATCTGGACCAATGTGACGATACAGTTCGGTCATGAAAGCCTGGCAGAAACGCATGATTTCTCCATCGGATTTACCAGCTGGATCGAAGTCGGAACCACCTTTACCACCGCCGATTGGCAGACCGGTCAAGGAGTTTTTGAAGATCTGTTCGAAACCTAAGAATTTAATGATACCGCTGTAAACGTTAGCCTGGAAACGCAGACCGCCTTTGTAAGGCCCGATTGCACTGTTGAACTGTACACGGAAACCACGGTTTACCTGTACTTTACCAGCATCGTCAACCCATGCTACACGGAAGAAAATCTGACGTTCTGGTTCTACCAATCTGCCCAGGATGTCAGCATCTTCATATTCTGGATGCTGAGCCATTGCTGGTTCCAGAGAACGCAAAACTTCTTCTACAGTCTGGATAAATTCTGGTTCACCCTGGTTTCTTTTTTTAACGTTTTCAATTACACTTTCAATATAAGCGCTCATTAAAATAAGCCTCCTTAAAAAATAATAATAAAAATGTTATCTTTATGCTTAAAATCTTTTGTGGCCTTTCGGCCCCGATTTTGATCGGCGAAATAAAACTTGCCTTGCTGCACATCTTTCAGCCGTTATTCCGGCCTGGTCGCTTCCAACCGATAGATGGGCATACCCTTCTCATGAAACTTGGTTTCATACTCGGTGGCTACATTGTCCTCCGGCAATTTCCGGTACAAATCCAACTGAATATGATGGAGCATCCAACGGCAGGCACTGAACTCATTTAACGAAAATTCAAACAGTTCCTGGTTGTCCGTCTTAAAATGAACCTGTCCCTCCGGTTTGAGGATTGCCGCATACTGCTGCAAAAAAGATTCATGGGTCAACCGCCGTTTTTTATGTCTGCTCTTTGGCCATGGGTCAGAAAAATTCAAGTAGATCCGGTCAATCTCTCCATCGGCAAACAATTCCTGCAGCAATGCCGCATTCACCCATACCAAACGCAGATTTTCCGGAATACCGCCGCTGCGGTTCATCCATTTCACGGCGTCCAGCAAAACCTCTTCAATGACTTCCACCCCGATAAAGTTGATATCCGGATGCTGCCGGGCCATCGTGCTGATAAAACGACCTTTCCCCATACCAATTTCCATCTGCACAGGATTGGTATTACCAAAACATGCCTGCCAGCTTCCGCGATATTGCTGCGGCTCCAACACCACAACAGGCGCATATTGCAGCAATGCTTCTCTGGTGCCGGGCTGCTTGCGTACTCTTGCCATGCTTCTTCCCCTGTCTTAAAAAGTAGAATTTTTTCAGAAATTAGTCTATTCTAATTGCCATTAGAGAATTCTTTTATTTTGTATTCTGTATTCTCTACAGCTAAATTATATATCTAATTGCAGTTAAAATACAACCATTTTTTTTAAAACTCTTTATTTATTTTTCCATTTACGCTAGAATAGGTATCAGCGCAAATTACAGAAAGGAGAATTGTCATGAAAGGACATTTAGAAATTTTCGAGCATCGTCTGAAAAACATGGTAACTAAACTGCCTGGCATTGAAAAACTGGACATCGACCAGGAATTCCTGACCTTTGAGCAGGAGCTGGGCAACAACATCCCGTTTTATGACGTAAAGAGCGGCAGCACACTGGCTGATTACTATGCCTCCACGTTTACACAGTTTATCAAAACCAAACTGAAATAATCATAAATTACAATTATAGGTTATATTTTTTCCGTCCAAAAAGCAATAAGCCACTGCACAAATTTACTTGTGCAATGGCTTATTCTTTTTATGAATACTTCATCAATTAAGTAAATTTCTCGCTATTCAGATACTGCTCCAGTTCCTCCCGCTGCTGTTCGTCCACCATATCCCGCGCTTTCTCATACATCAGTTTTGCGCCGTAAAACCGCGAGGACTCCGTTACATGCTGATGGTATTGATTTTGCATTGAGAACTGATTGGTTAAACGATACACAAGATTTCTCTGGATAGGGTCCAGATCCCCCAGAATCATCACCAGCTCCTCCACACTATGCATCAAATCGGGATTGCGCTCCAATACATCATGCTGCACCGTAATATCATAGTGAAAATGCTGCACTGTATCCTGATTCTCCCGCAGCTGCTGTTCCAGCGTGGCAGGATATTCCTGCACAATTGATACCGGCGTGGTCTGCTCGGTGCGCTCCGGCTGTTTGGTATTATCCACCCAGGCCTCCCGTAGACTGGCGCCGTACAATTCCTCCAGCTTATCCAGCACATCGTTGGGAATCCGTTTAATTTTGCCGCTTTCATACCGTTGAATGGTGGATTTATTAACACCAATCTTCTCCGCCACATCCTCCAGCGTCAGCCCCAGTGCCTCCCGCCGGCCCTGCATCAGCGCCGACCGCATAAACACCGGCATGGGCACCAGCGTTCCTTCCAATGAACGGCCGTTCTTCCAATAGCCAACATTGCGGCCCTTACTTATCATATGACGGCCCTCAGTCGATGTCCACTGCGCTACTTCATCTTCCTGCCAATCGCCCTGCTGCTCATTCTCATTTGCCATTACAACATCATCCTTCCTTTGGCAATCGCTGTCTTAGCATCTTCAGCATACCTTGTTGCACACTATTTGTCAACTGTTTGCGCAAAATTGCTTGCCAAGTAATTACAAATGTGTTATGCTGTAGCCACAAGAAAAATTGCGCAACTTTATAATAAATTAACAAAATTCATGCAACTAATGCAAACGAGCCATAGAAAGGAGCCTCTTATGCAAACAAACACAGCTCTCTGCAGCAAGCAGAGCAACCCTTCGCCAACCGACTGTCAGAGCCAGTCTGACACCATTTTGCTGGATTATGCCCGCAAAGGCGGTTCATTCGGCGATACTCAATTTACTGCCATCGGCAGCATTGCCGATAATCTGGCGCGGCAGCAGCTATTAACCCAGCTGCGCGATATTTTCCGGCAGCAAAAACGGCTGACCCAGTTTAATCAAACCTTTGACCAGTGGATTCGGCAGCAAAACCAGCATATCACCCATATAGCCGACAGCAACACCACTGCATTTACCGACGGACCGCTGGTGCTGCGCTGCGGCGACTGGACTGCCAACGACAGCGGCGTCTATCGGCAGCAGCTGCAAAAGGATGGCACGCTGCATCGGCAAACAGCCTGCACCCACCCCATTTTGCCCATCAAACGGCTGATCAACAAACAAACCGGCGAGGAAAAACTGCAGCTGGCCTTTTACCGCGATACCGCCTGGCGCACCATCACAGTGCCCTGCACTCTCTGCTATGACAGCAAACAGATCGTGCAGCTGGCGCGGCACGGTATTCTCATCAGCAGCGAAAACGCCCGCCATCTGGTGGCCTATCTGCATCAAACTGTCAGTCTCAGCCAGCAGGACTGGCCGGACAGCCAGGCCCTGCCCTGGGTGCATACCACTTGCCAGCTGGGTTGGCATGACAACAGGTTTTTTCCCTATACAACCGCCCTGCAATGCGACACCGAGCCGGAATTTCAGCAGTTATACCAGCAAATTCATACCAAAGGCCACTGGCATCAATGGTTTGACTTAGTGGAGCAATTGCGGCAAAGCCAACACCATGTTATTCTGCGCATGACTATGGCGGCATCCTTGTCCAGCGTGCTGCTGGAACCACTGGGCGCACTGCCCTATGTATATCATCTGTGGGGACGTTCCGGCTTTGGTAAAACCCTGAGCTTAATGCTGGCGCAGAGCATTTGGGGCAATCCGGCCAACGGCGCTCTGGTGCGCACATTAAATATGACCAATAACGCCATGGCCCGCACCGCCGCTTTTTTGCACCATCTGCCCTTTGCCGCCGATGAACTGCAGCAGGTAGAGCAGCAATGGACCGACACCAACGCCCTCATCATGCAGCTCACCGAAGGTATGGACCGCAGCCGCGCCAAAGCCCAGGGCGGCATTGAAGCGCTAACCACCTGGCGCAATACCTTTTTGTTTACCGGTGAACAGCCTATCACCAATCAGCGTTCCGGCGACGGTGTTTGCAATCGGGTGCTGGAAGTAGAAGCCACCGGCAAGCTGTTTGCCGATGGTCTTGCCGCAGCCAACATCCTGCGGCACAATTACGGCTGGGCAGGGCCGGAGTTTGTGGCCTATGTGCAAACCCAGCCTCTGCCCCAGCTGCAGCAGCGGTTTGCACAATTACAGCAGCAGCTGTCAGCATCCTGCAACACCAGCGACAAACAAGCCGCCAGCATGGCCGCCCTGCTTTTGGCTGACGAACTGGCCTGCGGCTGCATTTTCTCCGGTCAGGCACCGCTCACCATAGCCGAAGTGCAGCCCTATCTGCGCCGCAACGAAGAAATCGACAGCGCCCGGCAGGCATATCAGGTCTGCTGCGACCT
>USPE01000062.1 GCA_900556545.1 uncultured Peptococcaceae bacterium
CACATAATGCTGATTTGCACATCATCGCCAAAATTGAAAATGGTCAGGGCGTGGAGCATCTGGACGAGATTCTGGCTGTATCTGACGGTTTGATGGTAGCCAGAGGAGATTTGGGCGTAGAAATTCCTACTGAACAGGTTCCTCTGCTGCAAAAAATGATCATCCGCAAATGTAACGAGGCATGTAAGCCGGTTATCACTGCAACTCAGATGCTGGATTCCATGATCCGCAATCCGCGTCCAACCAGAGCAGAAGCCAATGATGTAGCCAATGCCATTTTTGACGGTACTGACGCTGTTATGCTTTCCGGCGAAACGGCGGCAGGCAGCTATCCCATTGAAGCCATTCAGACAATGGGAAAAATTTTGGTCACAACGGAAACGGCTCTGACCGGACGTGCCATAGCGCAGCAAAATCCTGGCAAAGGGCATATCACCGATGCCATTGGTTATGCTACTTGTACCATTGCCGGACATTTGGGCGCCAAGGCAATTATTACTGCCACAGAATCCGGTTCTACTGCCCGCAAGGTTTCTAAATATCGCCCTGATGCAGAGATTATTGCAGTGACCAGCAGAGTGCGTACCCAGCAGAAATTATTATTGATTTGGGGCGTAACTCCAGTGTTGGGGCATTCGGTTTCTAATACAGACGATATGATTCAGGAGGCGGTGCTGCGCAGCCATGAGCAGGGGCTTGTGCATGATGGTGATGTGGTGGTTCTGACCGCTGGAGTTCCGGTGGGTATTTCCGGTACTACGAATCTGATAAAAGTGGAAGTGGTAGGAAAAATGCTGGCCAAAGGTGTAGGGTTTGGCTCCGGCTCTATTGCCGGTTTTGCCCGGGTGATTCATACACCCGAAGACTTACAGCAGGTACAGGATAATGAAATTTTAGTGACGCGGGAAACGGACAGCACCTATTTGCAGGCTATGGCCAAGGCAAAAGCCTTTGTAACAGAAGTCGAGGGAATGTCTTCTCATGGCGCCATTGCCGCTTTAAGCAGCAATAAACCGATTATTATCGGTGCCAGCCATATTACAGAGCTGGTGGAAAGTGGGGAACTAATTACTCTGGAATTAGATTCGGGCATTATTTATAAAGGACAGACAGGAATTCAATAATGATAATAAAAACAGGAGAAGATATACATGGCAGATATCTATGACCGGACCAGAATGCTGATCGGGCAGCAAGGGCTCGATCAGTTGCAGCAGTCCCATGTGCTGCTTGCCGGTATTGGCGGCGTTGGTTCTTTTGCTGCGGAAGCGCTGGCACGAGCCGGTGTGGGTACGTTGACTTTTATTGATAGTGATGTGGTAGATCCCACCAATATAAATCGACAGATTCATGCCACGCAGGCAACCATTGGGCAGCCTAAGGTGCAGGTGATGGCAGCGCGGATTGCTGCTATCAATCCAGACATACAAGTACATCTGCGGCAGGCTTTTTTGTTGGCAGACAATACAGATGCGGTGTTAGACGGGCAAACCTATGATTATATCATTGATGCAGTGGATACCGTTACAGCAAAACTGGCGCTGATTCAATACGGACGCAGCCGAAACATTCCAGTCATCAGCAGTATGGGTACTGCCAATAAGCTGGACGCAACAAAATTTGAAATCACTGATATCAGTAAAACTCACACCTGTCCGTTGGCTCGGGTGATGCGGAAAGAACTGCGGGATCGGGGGATTGCTTCTGGCGTAGAAGTGCTGTATTCCACCGCCAAACCAGTTGATACGCCTTTGGTAACTTCGGCAGAAGGAAAGCGGACGCCGGGCAGCATTTCTTATGTGCCTTCCGTAGCAGGATTGTTGTTGGCAGGACATGTGATCCAGCAATTGTTGCAGAGAGAATCTTAATTGGACATTGACTTTTGCGTCAGTATTTTGTAAACTATATGCATATTGATTTTATGTATCTATATGGGAGGTTTTTTTATTATGGCAAATGCTAATATCGTAATGTTAACCGAGGACAATTTCCGTGCAGAAGTACTGCAGTGCGAAACTCCTGTTCTGGTGGATTTCTGGGCAGCATGGTGCGGTCCTTGTAAAATGATCGCTCCGCTGATCGATGAATTGGCAGATGACTATGCAGGAAAAGCAAAAGTCTGCAAACTGAATGTGGATGACTGCGGCAGAATTGCTCAGTCCTACGGTGTTATGAGTATTCCTACTCTGATTGTATTCAAAGGCGGCCAGGAAGCAAACAGAATTGTTGGTTTCCGTCCAAAAGCTGAAATTGCCAAATTGTTGGAAAACTAAAGTATCTATACAATCAAAGCGGACCTGCGTGGTCCGCTTTTTGTATGCTCTGATAAGCGCAGTTTCTGCAATAGGGTTATTTCGATAAACGAACAAGCAGATAGAAAAAACTGTACGTTTGGATAGATAACAGAAAAATATGGTATTTCATAAAAATGAGGTTTTAACATGGAACAATTATTGATAAAGTCAGCAGGTTTTTTATTGTTAATTGTCTTAGGGTTTGCGGGCAAAAAAGTTGGTCTGTTTCGGTTGGAGGACAGATTTGTATTGAGCAAGGTTATGCTGTATATTACTATGCCTTGCCTGTTTATCAGCTTTTTTAAAGATTTTACACCTGCGCCGACATTAATTTTAATGTTTTTATTGGGAATCGGGGCTAATCTGGTGTTGTGTTATACAGGGTTGTTTTTTGCCCGCAACAAAAGCGGTACAGAAAAAGCCTTATATATGCTGAATTGTTCCGGCAATAATATCGGCGCCTATGCTACGCCCATTATTGCTTCTATTTTTCCGCCAGCCGCTGTGATTGCCACCAGTATGTACGACATCGGCAATTCTATTATGGCAGCAGGCAGCACCTATGCCTTAGCTGCCCGTTATACCGACAAAGAACGCAGCATGCGTTGGGCGGTTTTTTTTCGCCGGCTGTTTTCTTCTGTGCCCTTTGATACCTATTTGATTATGCTGGCGCTCTCTCTGCTGGGTATTAGACTGCCCGAACCTGTTTATGAGATTGCAGGAATGATAGGAGCCCCGACCATTATTTTAACTATGATTATGTTGGGGATTACCTTTGACATTGATATTGACCGTCATGATTTGGGCAATATTGTGACGATTTTGCTGATTCGCTTGTTGGGTGCGCTGGCCATTGCTACCTTCGCCTGGTACTTTCTGCCCTTATCTCAGACAGAGAAAATGGTGCTGTATTTGATTTTATTGGCACCCATTACCAGTTTAACGCCTAATTTTTGCAGTCAGTGCGGCTGTAAGCCATCGGTATATGGTGCGCTCAGCTCTATCACAGTGCCAATCAGCTTGATTGCCATTAATATTATGATGATGATTTTTCAATAAATATAGCTATATAAAAAAGTGTTGCTCCAGAGACGGAACAACACTTTTTTTATCGTAATGAGGGGAGAAAATGAAAAACAAAAAATCATTAGCGGCCTAATTTTTTGCGGCCTACTTTTAAGACCATCTGGGCAACTGCATTTTTTTCCTGATCGTTGGCAGATTCCCACATTTCTTTCATCAAAGCTTCCTCTGGAGAGTCGGGCTTTACAAATTGACCCATCAGATTGCCGACACTCACCATGCCTTTTACCATCATTTCTTCTGTAACGCCATGTTTTTCTCCGTCTTGAATGACCCGCGCCAGTTCCTGTGGAAACTGAGCCGGTTCATTTGCGGTTGTTTTTCCAAACATGCTGATCACCTCCTGCTTTCTGTAGTATGGACAAGAACAGATGGGGATATACAAGCTGGAAAAATTTTTTTATAAAACAATAAATCATTGCCAAATGGCTTAGCAGTATGATTTATATTTAAGAAAGTAAAATTTTCTGGGCCATCATGAGAAATTTTCATATACTAAATAACAGGGAGGGATTTTCTTGCGACGGAATATGGGCTATGATGGAAGAAAAGCAGTTCGGCAAAGACAGCAGCAATGTACACGGCCGTATTGCCAAAAATCCTGTCCGGCAGCAATGCAGTATATCGGCAACGTGTTTTTACTGGGACTGTCAACTTTATTGGGTGAGTTGATTGACCTGCGCGCAGCCAGTGCGTTGGAAACATTGCTGGAGCCTTTTCAGGGAGAAACAGGGTCGGATCTGGAGCAGGATATTCTGGCAGCCGGTTTGGGTAACACCGTGGAAAATGTCGATGTATTAGGAATTTTGGAGCAGAATAATACCCAATAGAGCAGCATCCTGGTTATCAATTTTGTACAGGGTGCTGTTTTTGATTTCTGATAGCATGGACATGCGGAAAATTTTTTGTCCAGTTGTAGGTGTCTGTCGTTAATTTTTGCAGTAAACTATAAGTTTTGTTTATTAACAAAGGGTTTTATAACATTTCCATATAAATTTAACATAGATTTTACATAACTTTTTGTTGTTATTTTACACAAATTCTTTATAATCAAATTTGGGACATTATGTTAGATGGATTTTATCAAACTTTGGAGGATGAAAGATGGAGAACGAAATTGTAAAAACCCTGTTTGGATTATTTGGAGGTCTGGCTATTTTCCTGTTCGGTATGAACATGATGAGTGAAGGGCTGCAGAAAGTTGCCGGGGAAAAGATGCGTTATATTCTTGGTCTGTTGACAAAGAATGCTGTCATGGGTGTGCTGGCTGGTGCAATAACGACTGCAGTACTGCAGAGCAGTAGCGCCACAACAGTAATGGCCATCGGCTTTGTCAGTGCCGGTTTGCTGAAACTGCCGCAGGCAATTTCGATTATTTTTGGTGCTAACATTGGGACAACCATGACAGCCCAATTGATTGCCTTTAAAATTAGTGATTATATTTGGCCAATCATTGTGGTTGGTTTTCTGATTTACTTTTTTGCCAAAAAAGAAAATATTAAGTACATCGGGGAAACAGTTTTTGCCTTTGGTCTTTTGTTTTTAGGGATTGATACCATGGGCGCTGTAATGAAGCCATTGGCAGCCAGTCCGGTTTTTGTAAGCCTGATTGAGCAGGTTGCTGATGTGCCGATTTTGGGTGTATTGGTAGGGACTTTGATGACCGTTGTGGTGCAGAGCAGTAGTGCTACCATTGCTGTTTTGCAGAATTTTGCATCTCAGGCCGGTCCTGACGGTGTCAGCAGTATCTTGGGATTACAGGGCGCCATTCCTATTTTGTTTGGGGACAATATCGGTACTACCATCACAGCATTGCTGGCATCCATCGGTCAGTCTAAAAATGCCAGAAGAACTGCGATTTCTCACAGCATTTTTAATATTACAGGTACATTTCTCTTTATCTGGTTTATTCCGCAGTTTGCCTGGGTGGTACAAAGTATTTCACCCAGCGGCGCAGAAGTGGATGTGATCTCCAGACAGATTGCCAATGCGCATACATTATTTAATGTGACCAATACACTTATCTGGGTACCGCTGCTGCCTTTGATGGTGAAGATTGTGACAACCATTATTCCTGGTGAAGATATAAAAGATCTGGAAAAAGGAAGATTGCAGTATATTGATGAACGGTTGTTGGATCAGCCTGAATTTGCCATGCATTTGGTATTACAGGAAATCAGTAATGTAAACGAAATTGTTTCTGATATGGTCCGGAATACCAGAAAAAGTGTACTGCATGATGATAAAGAGGCTATGGAGTTTGTTATTGAAACTGAAGATAATATTGATGTCTTGCAGGATAAAATTGTGCGGTATATGTCAACCTTATTTACAACCGGGTATCTGAACGAGGAGCAGAGTATTCGTCTGGCTGGCATTATGGAAGTTTCCAGTAATGTTGAACGAATCAGCGACAGCTGCACCAGCATTGTACACAAGATGAAACAGAAAATGGGGAAAGATTCGGCCTTTTCTCAATCCGCATTGGAAGAAATGAGCAGTACGTTTGAATTAGTAGAAACTATGGTGGAAAAAATTACAGATGTGTTAAAAAATAATGATATTGCTGCCGCTGCTTCGGTGTTAGAGTTGGAAACCAGTATTAACCAGTTAGAGCATCGGCTGCGCAAGAAACACTTAAATCGTCTGAATGAGGGTGTGTGTACACCGGAAATGACTGTTGTTTATACGGAAATTCTGCATAATTTGGAACGTATCGGTGATTATTGTTCCCACATTGCTGTATTTATGATGGAAAATAAGAAAAAAATGGCAGCTGCGGAAACAAAATAAAGTCGGTGAATCAGTTGTAGGTTTGTTTTTTCTCAGAAGCAGCAATCTTGCTGCTTCTGTTATTGAAAACCATAAATAATAGCGATATAATTATAATAAGAACAGGGTATCATAAGAAATGAAGATTTGAGAAATTTTGATAACAAGGAAGGACGTTACATGGGTATGCGATATGGTCTGATGGATATTGGTTCAAATACCATCCATGCTGTGATTTATGAACTAGATGGTGCCAAATGGAAAAAAGTTTTATCAGAAAAAGAATATGCGGAGATTATCAGTTATGTGGAAGACCAACGGCTGAGCGCTGATGGGATAGAACGATTGGCTCAGGCGGTGGAAAGTCTGCAGCGTCTTTTTACAGCATTGCCTTGTGATAAAACTTTTTATTTTGCTACTTCTGCATTGCGTGCACTAAAAAACGGAGATGCGGTTTTAGAGCAAGTAAAACAGCAGACCGGTATAGAAATTGCGGTAATATCCGGCCAGCAAGAAGCATATTATGATTATGTCAGCCTGAAACATTATCTGAAACAGCCTAAGGCATTGGGCCTTGATTTGGGCGGCGGCAGCGGTCAGTTATTCTCTTACCAGGGGGATAAACTGCTTGACAGTGCCAGCTATGAAATCGGCTGCTTGCGTCTGTATAATCAGTATGTTTCCGGTGTGCTGCCTTCCGGTAAAGAGCGCAATGCTATCTGCAAACAGGTGCGTACCTTGCTGCAGGAAGGGCCGGATTTTTCAAAAACCAATATGGATACGCTGTATATTATGGGTGGTACTGGAAGAGCTTGTGCAAAACTGTTTCAGAGTTTGCAGGGGTTGAGTAAAGTGGAAGAAGGTACTACAATTACGGTAGCTCAGTTGAAGGAACTGTTAAAAACCGTGCAGGAGCTGGGATTAAATGGTGTCAGAATCATAAATCGGCTGTTTCCAGAACGGTTGTGTTCTTTGATGCCGGGGTTATTGGCTATTACTACGGTAGCAGAGTATACTGGTGTAAAAAAAATATGTGTAATCAAAGAAGGTATTCGAGAAGGATTCTTAATTACCAACATTCTGGAGGGAGGAAAACAGAATGCAGCAAAATAACGAAACAACGGCAGAATCAGGAGAACTTCTTCAATCCGTCACAGAGACCGCAGAAGATATCTCCCAAGAGAGCGAGGCTGCTCCATTGCAGGAAACTGACTCTATCATAGATCAGGAAAATTCGTTTCTGCCTCGGTCAAACTGCGGTGCAGAAACAAATAGTTCCAATGAACGCAGAAGGTATATTAACAGAGAGAGAAGCTGGCTGAAGTTTAATGAACGGGTGCTGGAAGAAGCCGAGGACCCTTATAATCCATTGTTGGAGCGCCTTAAATTTGTTGCTATTTTTGCGTCCAATTTAGATGAATTTTTTATGGTGCGGGTTGGTTCTCTGTTTGATGAAATTTCGCTGGAAGAGGAGATTGTTGATGCCAAATCCGGTATGAATGCGCAGCAGCAGTTGAGCATGATTTTTAATGAAGTGTGTCATCTGTCGCAGCGGCTTGGCGATGCATATTCAGAGATTTTACAGGAGTTGGAACAATATCGCTACTATCAGATAGATTTTAAAACGGCAGAGCCGTGGCTGTTGGAACAGATGGATTTGTATTTTAAGGCCGAACTGCTTCCGCTGTTATCTCCGCAAATCATCAACAGTCGTCACCCCTTTCCGTTTTTTAATAACGAAGAAATGTATATTGGTGTACAGCTGAAGAATGCAGAGGAACATATGGGGATTGTGGCAGTGTCTCCGCAGTTTCCAAGAAAATTAACTTTCCATAGCCCGGATGGACAGAATCATTTCTTTATTTTAATTGAGAATTTGATTGCCCATTATATGCCGCTGATTTTTAATGATGTGGTAGAAGAAAGCTTTGTGTTCCGTGTAACCAGAAACGGCGATATGGATATGGATGAAGCGCTGTATGATGAAGACATTGACTGGCGTTTAGTAATGGAAAAATTATTAAAACGGAGAAACAAACAGGCTGCGGTACGCCTGCAGTTTTCAAAACCGGTGCGGGCGGAAGTATGGCAGTATTTATGCAATAAATTGCAGCTGACCGAGCGGGAAGTTCTTATTGAACAGGCGCCGTTAGATTTGTCGTTCTGCTTTAGTGGATTTGATGGATTGGAAGAACAGCAGGAATTGTTCTATGAGCCAAAGCATTCGGTGGAAGTACCGGGGTTTGACCGTAGTCGGCCTGTCATTCGGCAGATTGAAGAAAATGGTGATTTATTGCTGGCGTATCCTTATCACAGCATGCTTCCTTTTATTGACTTATTGGAACAGGCTGCTACCGATCCCAATGTGATTTCTATTAAAATTACCTTGTATCGGTTGGCTTCTAACAGCCGTATTATCAATGCGTTGGTACGGGCAGCAGAAAATGGAAAAGAAGTATTGGTGCTGGTAGAGCTGCGGGCGCGGTTTGATGAACAGCATAATATTGATTGCTCCAAGAAGCTGGAAGAAGCAGGCTGTACGGTTATTTACGGCCTAGAGCATTATAAGGTGCATTCTAAGTTAATGGTAATGACCTATCGTGGTAAAGATAAAATTCGCTACATTACCCAGATTGGTACTGGCAACTATAATGAAAAAACAGCCCGCTTATATACTGACTTATCATTGATTACTGCCAACGAAGATATCGGCCGCGAAGCCATAGAGGTATTTAAAGCGTTGTCCTTGGGGCAATTTGTGGAAAAATCACAGTATTTATTAGTGGCGCCCAAACAGATGAAAAAGCCGTTGATGGATTTGATTGACCGGGAAATTACCTATGCCAAAAATGGAGAACCGGCTCAGGTAATTGTGAAAACCAATTCATTGAGCAATAAAGAAATGATTGATAAATTGATAGAAGCCTCTCAGGCCGGTGTAAAGATTGTGCTGTTGGTGCGCGGTATTTGTTGCTTGCAAGCCGGTTTGCCCGGTATCAGCGAGAATATTGTCATTAAGAGTATTGTGGGTCGTTATCTGGAACATTCCCGCATTTTCTCCTTTGGGATTGGAAAACGGCAACGAATTTACATCGGTTCTGCGGACTGGATGACCAGGAATATGGACTATCGTGTGGAAGTGGCAGTAGAAATACTGGACGATTCAGTAAAGAAAACGCTGAACCAGATGCTGGAGCTGTATTTGTCTGACAATCGAAAACTGCGCACAATGGACGAAACAGGTTTCTATCAGAAACCGCAGCGGCAGGTGGGGGAAGCTGTTTTAGACAGTCAGGTAGAATTGTTTGACTATTTTGCCAACAAAGCTAAAAAAGCCCGCAAAAAGCAACAGAAAAAAGATCTGCTGCAAGAAAAATTGGCGGCGCAAAAGAAAGAAAAGAGCAAACTGAAAAGTAAAAAGAAAGAAAAAGTACAGAAGAAAAAACAAA
>USPE01000063.1 GCA_900556545.1 uncultured Peptococcaceae bacterium
CTGCTGTGCCGCAGCGGCAGCTGCCTGTTCCAACACTGCTGTGCTGACCGCAGCCTGCTGTACAGTAACCGCTTGATCGGACGAAGTCACTGTTGTTTGCGCCGCACTGCTGCCGGAAGAACTGCCGAAACTGCTGGAGCTGCCAGAACTGCCGGAATCGGAAGAACCGGAGTCAGAGCTGCCGTTTTTATTAGCGGATAATTCATAGGCCGCTACAGTGCCGCCCACCTCACAGGCTGCCAACAGCATTGCCTTGCCGTTAGGGCTTGCGTCCGCTGCAATAAAGTGCAGGCCTTCCGGAGAATCGTCACTGCCTAGTTCTTCGCTGAAATCCCGAGAGTTGATATAATTCACATAGGACACCTGGGCAGGATTGGTAATATCATAAACCATTACACCGCCAATCCGTTCTAAGGTAACAAAGGCGTAAGTTTTATCTCCTACCTGACCCACGGTAACGGTTTCCGGTTCAGGACCTTTTTTGCCGGAACGATCATCCACTGTCAGATCATCGTTGGAGCAGTTAAAATAGTCAGGCAAATAGGCTGCTGTTTTGGCCTCAAAGTCGTTGCCGCTGTCAAATACTTGGGTAAGACCGTTATCGGTTACTTCAAACAAGGTAAAGGAACGTCCGCCGAACAGATAGTCCTTGCTGTCGTCCAGTCCGTCATAATCGCTGCTGTCAAAGAACACCACTTTTCCGGCTAAACCGCTGTTTGCGTTGGTGATGGCACCGGTAGGAGAGGTTTCTTTGCCGTTTTTAAAGTTGCGCTCATCTTCATTGAGATAGTTGTCGCCCCATTCACGGGAATCCCCTTCGTTGGCGGTCAGCAGATAGGTTTTTCCGCCGGTCTGATATAAGCTGATGCCGTCAGGCATACGAATGCCCCGCAGACTGTCATAGGTTTTGGCGCTGTAAGCTTCATCTTTTTTGTCTATATCCACTGCAATTTTAGAGTAGTCTTCAAAGCCTGCACTGTACACGCCGGTCATTGTAGTTGTGGTTAAATCCAGCACTGCAATGGCGTTGGCTTCCTGCAAGGTAATATAAGCGGCTGTATCGGTAGCTGCAATATATTCCGGCTCTAAATCCACTGTGGGAGCAGCTCCTTTTTTGAGCACAATCCCCTGCGCAGCTAATGTATCATGGTCAAAGGCAGAGAAGCCCACTGTCTGTGCAGTGTAGGTTTTGGCATTTATCACAGTCACAGATCCGGCCGGGTCTACTGCACCGGCATCATACCAGTCACGGGGCTCGCCTTCATTGGCGGTCAAAATTTTGCTGCCATCGGGTGTAAAGGTAACCATGTCAGGCTGCACGCCGGTTTCCACTGCCTGCAGATAGGTCAGTGTGCCGTCATCGTTACACCGGAACAATGCCACACGGCCGTTATCCGCATACCCTTCTGCCTGTACTGCAGCTGCCAGCAAGGTTCCATCCGGCGACACTGCCACCGAAGTCATATCGCCATAAGAAAATCCATCAACGGAAACCATGGCTTTTACATCAATATCATTGCCGTCCAGCATAGCCACGCTGTCGCCCTGCTGCAATTGTTTCAGCGGAATGGCTGTCAGTTTTCCTGTATTGCCGTTTATCGCATAGGCCCAACCGGTGCTTTCATTGTAATCCACAATTTCCATCACACCGCCGTCCGCATTTTGCATCCCCGAATCATACCGCCCGATCTGGGTTAAATCCAGCGAAGCGGTTCCGTTTTCCTGACCGGTCATTTTTTTGCCGCCGTCCGCCTGTTTTGTCACGGTAAATGCGTCAATTTCTTTGCTGTCCGGATTTTGGCTGTCCCCGCTCAGGTTATAGACTTTTACCGAGATCGTATTGCCCTGCACATCAAACAATGCGTAGCTGGGGCTGTACTCCTGATTCCATTCCTGGTTGCCCACCGGCAGATAACCGGCTTTGTCGGCAGCACTGGCAGTCTGGCCTTCCAGATATGCCGCTGATCCCTGCTTGCCGTTGGCCAATATGGGATAATCGGCATTGTTGGTTTTATCCACTTTTTCAAATGGTGTATAGTACTGCATATCGGAGCTGCAGTTGCCGGTCAGATAAATGACACCCTGCGGATTATTGATGGTGTCCAGCCGTTCGCTGACCCGTTCTCCGTCACCGTTGAGCACAAAACTGCGGGAATACACATGGTCATGACCGCCCAGCACAAAATCAACGTCCTGCTCAGCCATTACCTGTTCAAAACCAGCATCCACATAATTTTCAATATCCGAATCGGCAGCGTGCTTGGCCACAGTTTGGGTGGATTTATGATGGGTCACAATCAGCCAGTCGTATTGACCGGCATATTGACTTTTGGCCGCTTCTATCGTTTTTTCAAAGTTAGCTACAATAGCCTCTGCCTCCTGGTTTCCTTTGGAAGCGCTGGGCACATCTTTGTTGTTGCTGTTTTCCTCGTCATTTCCGCCCGGATAAGCGCCGGTGTTCAGCGTAACAAACAGCACATTATTATACAGATAGTAATAGTTGCCTTTGGTTTCCATTTCCCGCCGTTCTGTAAAATCGTACTGACCATCTTCGTTAGGTGTTACGCCATTGGAAGCATTATCGCCGGAAATTTCAGCATCTGTGGCCTGAATATAATTGCCGTGGCTCTGGCTGGTTCCGCTGTTTTGTCCGCGGAAGGTGGTTTTTACCTCATACAGCGTATCGGCGTCATCCGTAGCGGTTTCACTGATTTCCATTTCATTCGGCAGATTAAAGTGATCTGCAAACATATAATGCCGGTCATGATTGCCGACAGCCGGTGCATAGGCAATCTGTGTCATTTCTTCCGGCGCAAAGAATGCCGCATATTCGCTGGATTTTCCCCAGCTCTGGTCTTCCACCTGATCTCCGGCCGAAACTACCAAGGAAGCCCCTGCATCTGCCACAACCTCCATCATTTTGGCCCAACCGGTTTGGTTATTTTCTGGGTTCGGGTTCCAGCCATTTTTATCAGTTGTCCCATTTTCTTTTATTTGCGGGTCACTGGTGAAGGCAAACTTGAACCCATCTGCCGCAGCTGTTTTGTAGGAATATTTCTGAGACCAGCTGGCGCCGCCGTCGTTAGAAATTTTGTAGGTATACTGGGTATCCGGTTCCAGTCCATCTACTGTAACACGGCAGCCAACCTTGCCGCTGTCTGTATATTTACTCTCGTCTAATTTTGTTGGCTCTGTTAAAGCAAATTCAATAGCCGCCATGGTTGTCACATCTTCATTGGCGGCAAACTGCAGCACCGAATTGGTGGTGCCTTCCGGCGCATACCAGTTTAAATTGATGGATGCGCTTGTTTCGCCGGGCTGAATGGTCAAGCTGTCAATGCTCTGCGCTGTCAGCTGACGCTGCACAGCCTGCTGTAAATCCAAATCTGTCGCAAATACAGATGTAGGAAACATACCTGCCAGCAATGCGGAAGATACCACACCTGCAATTATTTTTTTACCATTTATTTTCATTGTTGTTTCGCCCCTCCTGATTTTATATCTATGTTACAATCGGAAGTATAGCAAGGGAACAAACAAAATCGCTATCAAAAAAAGATTAAATTTAGGTAAAATGTATCCGCCGGATACCCTTAGGGTTCTGTTATTGCCTTCCCGCTGAAACAGCTTCGGAGGTTCATTTTTAGGACTGCGCCCATACCGGGTGCACAGCAAAAAAGGACTGCGGCCCGGAAAGGCTGCAATCCTTTTATCATTCAACTTATCTATTTTATTTTAAATTGTGCTTAACCCTGCTGCTGTGTTTTGGCATACTGCACACGATCTTTTGCTTTTAAGAACCGTTTGCGCAAACGCAGGAAATGGGGTGTTACTTCCAGATATTCATCATCATTCAAAAATGCGATGCATTCTTCCAAGGACATATCCTTTGGTGTTTTTAAACGAACGGTATCATCTTTGGCAGCTGCACGCACGTTGGTCAGGTTTTTGCCTTTGCATACGTTTACAGCAATATCTTGTTCCCGATTGCCTTCGCCGATAATCATACCTTCATATACATCAACACCGGCGCCGATAAACAGAACGCCCCGTTCTTCTGCCGGGAACAAACCGTAAGCAGTGGTGGTGCCGGTTTCAAAAGCCAGCAATGCACCGGTACGGCGGCCTACAATGCTGCCGGAGTATGGACGATAGCTGTCAAACACGCTGTTCATGATGCCGTAGCCTCTGGTATCAGTTAAAAATTCGGTACGGAACCCAACCAGACCGCGGGCAGGAATGACATATTCCAGACGGGCCTGACCGTTGAAGTTCTGCATATTGGTCATTTCACCTTTACGAGCGCCCAGTTTTTCCATAACAGGACCCATGTATTCTTCAGGCACATCTACAGTCAGCGCTTCATACGGCTCACATTTATGGCCTTCGATTTCTTTGATAACGACCTGCGGTTTGGATACCTGGAACTCCATACCTTCACGGCGCATGGTTTCGATTAAAATGGACAAATGCAGTTCGCCGCGGCCAGCCACCTTAAACATATCCGCACTCTCTGTCTCCGTTACCTTCAACGCAATGTCCGTTTCCATCTCTTTAAACAAACGGGCAGCCAGTTTGCGGGAAGTAACCGGATCGCCGTCTTTACCGGCAAACGGAGAGTTGTTTACCATAAAGCTCATTTCCAAAGTAGGTTCTTCAATTTTTAAGAATTCCATCGGATCTACGTTGGCCGGATCGCAGATGGTTTCCCCTACGTTGATTTCACCCAAACCGGCAATGGCTACGATTTCACCCACAGATGCTTCTTCAATTTCAAATTTTTTCAGACCCTGGAAACCGAACAGTTTGCTGATGCGCGCCTGTTTTACTTTGCCTTCCCGTGTCTGCATGGCTACCATCTGACCACTGCGGACAGTGCCTCTGTTTACCCGGCAAACGGCAATACGGCCCAAAAAGTCGTTATAATCCATCAGGGTAATCTGTGCCTGCAGCGAACCATTGGCATCGCCGCTTGGAGCAGGAATATATTTAATAATATCATCAAACAATGGTTTTAAATCCACTGCTTCTACATCCAAATCATTGGTAGCAATACCGGCAATCCCGGAAGCAAAAATAACCGGGAATTCCAGCTGTTCTTCGTCGGCGCCCAAATCAATAAATAAATCCAGCACTTCGTCTACCACTTCCAACGGACGGGCAAATTCACGGTCCATCTTGTTGATAACAACGATAGGAGCCAGTTTTTGTTCCAGCGCTTTTTTCAATACAAAACGGGTCTGCGGCATACAGCCTTCAAAAGCGTCTACCACCAGCAGCACGCCGTCTACCATTTTCATGATACGTTCTACTTCACCGCCAAAGTCAGCATGGCCCGGGGTGTCCACAATATTAATTTTATAATCGCCATAATGGATGGCTGTATTTTTAGCCAGAATGGTGATTCCTTTTTCTCTTTCCAAATCGTTAGAGTCCATAACCCGTTCGGCAACCTGTTCGTTTTCACGGAAGGTACCGGACTGACTCAAAAGCTTATCTACCAGGGTTGTCTTACCATGGTCAACGTGGGCAATAATTGCTATATTTCTAATATGATCCTGTTGCATAGCAGCCTCCTAAATATTCTCTCTCAAAATTGCGTACAGAATATTTTAAGCCTATTTTTGCCGGAATACAAGTCTTTCCTGCAAAAAATTTTGTATAATTTCTGTAAAATTCACAAAAAAATCAGTTTCAATCAAAAAAACTAACTTGATTCTGCAACTCATCTGCTTTTTTCCTGCTAAAACCAGTCACCGAAACCATCTGCTCCTGTGGCATGTTTCTGCAATTTGTGGTATGCTAAAATACAGAAACCATTACAGACTCACTCAGACAGAAAGGATATTGCCATGGAAGAATTCGCACAAACGACTACAGATTATATCCAACAGAACCAACGGTTGAATCAGGCCATTATTTTTGCTGCTCAATGTCATGCCGGTCAGCTGCGCAAGGGCACCACGCTGCCCTATATTCTGCACCCGCTGGAAACCATGCAGATTTTATCCGTTATGCAGGCCGATACTAATCTGCTCATTGCCGGGTTGCTGCACGATGTTCTGGAAGATACCGCCACCACCGCCGAGCAAATTACTCAGCAATTTGGACCGGAAGTGCTGGCGCTGGTTCAGGAACATAGCGAAAACAAAGCAGACAGCTGGCTGAACCGCAAGCTGCGCGCCATTCAAATGCTGGAACAGGCCGACCTGCCGCAAAAAATGCTGGCGCTGGCTGATAAACTTTCCAATCTGCGCAGCATTGCCAGAGATTATCAGGCTATAGGCGATGCGCTTTGGGAGCGGTTTCATGCGCCAAAAGAAAAACAAGCCTGGTACTACAACGGCATTCTCAATGCATTGGCTCCTCTGCAGGACTTAGAAACCACCGCTGATCTCTATGAAGAACTGACCGAGCATTATAAAGATGTTTTTGTTATTTATAAAATTACACCTGCCTATGATAAACTGTACCAAGCCAATACCTTTGGCGAAGCCTATTGCCTGACCAAAGGCAATCCCCAATGGCAGCCAACCACCTATCGGTTTCGGCAGAATGATATTCCGCTGACCAGACAGGAGGCAGAAACTCTGGAAGATAAATGGTACGATTTATTCTTAGCTGTGGTGGAACAGGATTTGCAGGATGCAGTTTATCCATTGTATCAAACCGACAAACAGCAGACACAAATGCAGCTAACTTCCGGCCAGCTCACCTGCTGCTCCCAAACAGAAGCAAATGCACCGCTATGCGCTGTGCTCAGCGAAGACGATACCTATGAATGTTTCACCCAGCTTCGTATGCACTACGGCATTGCCCAACCATTGCAGCAGCTGCTGACACAATGCTTTGGCGGCGCAGAAGCAAGCGCATTATTTCAGGCATTTTGTGATGCAGCGGGAGTATCCTGTCAATTCATTCAGACAGCCCCACAATAATAGTAGATTTAAAATTAAAAAGCATAAACTTTTATACTGAGCAGCGCATGCTCACATACATCCAACAGCGTAAAGGAGTTTACTCATAGTAGCAACTTCAACAATCGCTGATGAAACATTACAGGAGGTGTATTTTTTGGAGAAAATCATATTAGAAAAATTATCGGAGATTGAGCAAAAGGAACAAGTCACTATTTTACATTGTGTAGAATCCGGCAGCCGTGCTTGGGGCTTTGCCTCGCCGGACAGCGATTATGATGTGCGCTTTATCTATGTACGGTCGATAAAGGATTACCTGCGTCTGGAAAAGACCAGAGATGTGATTGAATGGCAGTTGGACGAAACACTGGATATCAACGGCTGGGATTTGCAAAAAGCCTTGCGTCTGCTGTACAAATCTAATCCTACCCTATTTGAATGGAGCAACTCACCTATCATTTATCACACAACATCTTATTGGCAGAAACTAGGACAGCAAATCGAACAATACTTTTTGGATAAAGCAGGCATATATCACTATCTAAGCACAGCCTACAGCAATTATAAAGACCATTTGAACGGTGAAACCGTAAAGCTGAAAAAATATTTTTATGTACTGCGCCCTATTTTGGCCTGCCATTGGATTTTTCAACAGCATTGTTCGCCACCTATGCTGTTTGAAGATTTGATGCGCACCCAATTGGATCCGGATCTGCGTCCTGTTGTCGAAAATCTGGTAGAGAAAAAACGATTGACACCTGAGTTAGGAAAAGGTCCTCGCATCGACGTATTAAACCAATATATCGAAAAAAACTTGATTCAGCTAAAGCAGCAGGCTGACGCTATGCAAGAAACTAAACGGAATGATTGGAGTACACTGAATCAATTATTTTGGGATGCCCTGCAGTAACAGCCTGTCGTAATAAAAAACTGTATAAAAACATCACTAAACAAAAACTGCTGCGGCAAAGAATATTCTAATCTCTTAACCGCAGCAGCTTTTCTTTTTTCAGAAACAACCATAAGTGTTTCCAAAATTTTTTTATATTTTATTGTGCTTATATTATTTTTATAGTAATGCATACAATTACTTTTATATTGATTTATACAATTCAATAAGCAAACAATCGGACAAGCAACAGTTTTCCGCTACAACATGGGCAAAAAGGTTTCCACCAGCAAACCTAACGCCAAACCAAGGCCAAATGTGGTGTTGGTTTTGGACACCAGAATCATGGCTGGCATCATCTGTTTGGGCTGCTGCCCTTCCGGACGGAATTTTTCTACCGCCTGCCGCGCTGTGGGAATACTGAAGTAGGAAGCCAACAGCCAGACACTATGGCCGCCAAAGAAAATCAATCCGGCCACCCAGAGATAGCAAAAGGCAAATAGCATAGACAGCATCTGTACTGACCGTTTGTGGCCCAACAAAATCACCAATGTGTGCCTTCCGTTGGCCGCATCCCCCACTCTGTCCCGAATATTATTACCGGTCAGAATCAGCCCGATTAACACAGCCACCGGTAAGGAAACAGCCGCAACATGCCAGTTGAGCAGACCGGTCTGAATATAAAAGGCAATGCAGATGACCCCGGTACCCAGAAAACCACCGGCAAACACTTCACCAAATGGAGAGGACGAAATCGGAAACGGCCCGCCGGTATACAAATATCCCACCAGCATGCAGAATGCTCCGATCAGCAGCAAATACCAGCTGCTGTTAGCACAAATATAAATGCCCAGCAGCGCCGCCAGCCCATAAAAGCCCAATGCCAAGCCCAGCACAAATTGAGGAGAAGCGCCGTCATGCACAATGGTTCCGCCGATTCCTACCGAATCTTTAGTATCCAGCCCCCGTACATAGTCATAATATTCGTTAAATAAATTGGTCGCCACCTGTATGGCGCAGCTGGCAATCAGCATAGCCAGAAATAACCCAAAATGCAGCGTTCTGGTGCAGGAAAAGGCATACATGCTGCCCACCAGCACCGGCACCAGCGATGCTGTTAAGGTATGAGGCCGCAGCAAACGCCACCAAAAATCAAAATCTTTTTTCATAAAACTTGCAAATCCTTTCTGTCAGTTTACAAACTGCTTTTCGCATCAATTTTTTGACAATGATATTATTATAGGCAATCTGCTTAGCAATAATCAAGACAAATTCTTTTAAAAATTTTAATATTATAAAAATGTGATGATAAGCAGCTTCATCTGAAAAACCGAGAGAAAATGTATACGAGATACTTCCGGAAGATAACAAATCGTGTTACTTTATAACAAACGGTGTCATTTCAAACCATGCACATATGATATCCATTCAAACAATATTTTCTACACAAAAAAGCACAGCATGAATGGTTGCGTATTTCATGCTGTGCAAACTTACATCAATAACAATTACTATAAACTGCTTCTTAAATTAGTCAACATAATCCTCTAAAATCTGATAAACAACTGCACCTTCGCACTGTTTTGGCATTCTTACATCCAGCATATGGGCTACGGTTGGCGCCATATCTGCCTGACGGATGATACGCTGGGAGTTATAGCCTTTCTTCAACCCTTTACCGGCTGCGATAAAGATTGGCGCTACAGATGTTTCTTTATACCCTTCTACCATTGGCAGGGCATCACCGTGCAGACGGTTTACCCCTTCTTCTAACCAGTACAGTACATC
>USPE01000064.1 GCA_900556545.1 uncultured Peptococcaceae bacterium
ATCCTAGTACCCCAGCCAATGTAAATTCACCGGTTCAGATTCTCTGGGCCGGTTTTTTTATGCTCAAAAAATCGGAAGTTGAGAGATATTTTGGTGCATTGTTTATTATCTTCTAGAAATAATGTTGTTATGTAGATTTTGGATTTGTGTTGGTAAAGCGGTTTCTTTTTACAAACACCATTCCAATATGGTACAATAATAGTAGACGGATAAAGGAGTGGAGGATATGTTTTCACAATGTTTAGAACAAGTGCAACAGAAAAAACCGTTGTTGCATTGTATTACAAACTATGTAACTGTAAATGACTGCGCCAATATGGTATTGGCTTGTGGTGCATCTCCCATTATGGCTGATGATATTCATGAGGTAGAAGATATCACTGCAATTTGTAATGGATTGGTTATTAATATTGGTACATTAAATGAACGTACCGTTGCGTCTATGATAAAGGCAGGAAAAAAAGCCAATGCATTAGGGCATCCAGTTATTTTGGATCCTGTTGGTGCTGGTGCTTCTGCGTTTCGGACACAAACAGTATTTCAATTGTTGCAAGAAGTAAACTTTACAGCAATTCGTGGTAACATTTCGGAAATCAAAACGGTTGCGTTGGGTAGCGGTACTACAAAAGGTGTGGATGCCGATGTAGCAGATGAAGTAAATGCACAAACATTGCCGGAAGTGGTACAATTTGCCCGTGCATTGGCTGAACGCACAGGTGCTGTGATTATCATAACCGGAAAGCAGGATTTGATTACAACCAAGGACAAAAGTTGTTTGATTTCCAATGGAACCGCGAAAATGTCCCGCATTACAGGAAGCGGTTGCATGTTGACCTGTTTATTAGGGGCTTATCTGGCAGCGAATCAAGAAGATGTTTTTTCAGCTTGTATTGCAGCTGTAGCTGCTATGGGACTTGCCGGAGAAATTGCAGATCGTCCTGCATATGGGACACTTACATTCCGTGCAGCTATGGTAGATGCGATTAGCTTAATGACAGCTGCTCAACTAGATGGAGGTGCTAAAGTTGAATATATCTGAAAAAAAGTTGGCTTTATATGCAGTAACTGACCGTAAATGGCTGCAACCAGGACAAAGCTTGGCCCAACAAGTGGAACAAGCCATTTTGGGTGGTGTAACAGTTGTACAGTTGCGAGAGAAACAGATTGACGAAAAAGAATTTTTAGCATTGGCGCAAGAAGTAAAGCAGGTAACAGATGCGTATCGAATTCCATTGATTATTAATGATAATCTTGCAGTCGCTATGGCTGTAGATGTGGCTGGTGTTCATGTGGGACAGGAAGATATGGCTGCATTAGAAGTGCGGCAGAAGATTGGAGATAAAAAGGTAGTTGGTGTATCGGCACAAACGGTAGAGCAAGCTTTAGCTGCTGAAAAGGCTGGTGCTGATTATCTTGGAGTTGGTGCTGTTTTCCCAACAAGCAGCAAAGCAGATGCTGTAGAAGTAGACTTTGCAACATTGCGGGCTATTTGCCAAGCTGTGCAGATTCCTGTTGTGGCAATTGGAGGCATTTCGGCAGATAATATGTCTGCATTGAAAGATTCCGGTATTATTGGTGTGGCAGTTATATCTGCAATTTTTGGACAGAATGATGTAAAAGCTGCTGCAGAACAATTAATGTGCAATTGGCAGGCACTACAAGGATAAGCATAGATACTTTACTTTTTGAAAAATGAAACAAAAATGATTTTGGCAGCAGTGAATGTGTTGTAAGGATGGTTGTATACTTTACCAGTAAATAAATTTTATTGGCTTTTAGAAATGGGTAATTATTTATGAAAACAAAGAAACAGGATTTGTTGTTCGAATGGAATAACAAGAATCTGTTTGGAGAAAGATTAATTTTTTTAAGAAAACGAAGAGCGTTAACACAACAAGAACTGGCGGATATTTTATTTGTAAGCAAATATACCATATCTTCTTACGAACATGGTAAGACGACACCGGATGATTGCAGTAAAATAATGCTGGCAAAATTTTTTGATGTTTCATTAGACTATCTATTTGGTTTAATTGATACTGCTGTTTCCTATGAGCGTTCTGATACTTGTATTCATTTACCAGATAATTTTAGCGATAGTCAGCGGAATCAGGTACAGGAATATGTAGAGTTTTTAAAATTTTTGGATAAACAAGTATGACATTGACATAAAGGATTGTAGATACAAAATAGAAAGAAATTTATATAGAACTTGTATCTGTTTCTTATATGGTGTAAAATATGTTTGAAATTTTTTATGGATGGTGGAAAAAATGAGTGATATGATGATTTTTGTAACAGGTCATAAAAATCCAGATACTGATTCCATTTGTTCTGCAATTGGATATGCAGCTTTAAAAGGTGCTGGATATGCAGCTGGACGGGCTGGCGAATTAAATCCAGAAACACAGTTTGTGTTGAATCAATTTGGTTTAGAAGCGCCACAGTTATTGACCAATGTAGCTGGACAAGATGTAATCTTAGTAGATCACAATGAGGCTGGACAAGCTGTTGATGGTATTCAGGATGCTAAAATTCTGGAGATTTTAGATCATCACAAAATTGGAGGACTGCAAACCTCTGAACCAATTTTATTTTGCAACATTCCAGTAGGATGTACGGCAACAATTGTTGCGATGTTTTATCATCAGCAAAATCGTAAACCGGAACCTGCAGTAGCTGGAGTTTTGTGTTCAGCAATTCTCTCTGATACATTGGCGTTTCGTTCTCCAACCTGTACTGCACAGGATAAAGAAACCGCTCAAAAACTGGCTGCATTAGCAGGTATTACAGATATTGAAGCATATGCCAAAGATATGTTTGTGGCAGGTAGTGAATTGGGCAACAAGACAGAAAAAGAAATTTTGTATCTGGACTTCAAAAAATTTACTTCCGGTGGTAAAACCTTCGGTGTGGGCCAAGTAACCTCTATGAGCGGCGAAGAGCTGCAGGAATTAAAACCAAAAATGCAGAAGTATATGCAGGAAAGTTTTGCGGAACATGGTGCAGATATGTTATTTTTGATGTTGACAGATATTATGGACGAATCTACAGATTTGATTTATTGCGGCGAGGGTGCTGATGCAGCGGTAAAAGCTGCATTCAACTCTGATGCGACAGACCGAACCTATTTAAAAGGTGTAATGTCCCGTAAAAAACAGATTGTACCACAATTGACAGAAGCATTGAAATAGGTAAATAGTACAGATTTTTTCTGTATAACTGGGAAGCATCGTTTCTGTAGCGGTATATTGCTGTTTTGTTGTAAAAAACAATAAATATGGTATAATACTAAAAAAGACTTGCAAATAGAAAATTATATGCTATAATATATTTTGTGGTTTTTTGCTGGGGTATCGCCAAGCGGTAAGGCAACGGACTCTGACTCCGTCATCCTAGGTTCGAATCCTAGTACCCCAGCCAATGTAAATTCACCGGTTCAGGTTTTCTGAGCCGGTTTTTTTATTGAATTTGACTGTTTTATCGGTTGATTTATTTTTGTTGAGGTTGTTCTGAAATTTTTCATTCTTTCGTTGACTTTATTTAGAAAAAATAGTATAATTCTATTTTGTAAGCGCATGTCGCTGAAACCGCGCGGGCTGGGTTTGAAAACATATGCATAATAGCGATGTTACCTAAGTTCAGGCGAGTATTTTGAAGGAGGTGCAGAGAATGTACGCAATTATCGAAACAGGTGGCAAACAGTATAAAGTTCAGGAAGGCGATGTAATCACCGTTGAATTATTACACGCTGAAGCTGGTGAAACCGTTAATATTGACAAAGTATTGATGGTAAACAAAGATGGTCAGTTAACCGTTGGTGCTCCATATGTTGCCGGCGCTAAAGTTGAACTGAAAGTAGAAGAAAACGGCAAAGCTCCAAAAATTGTTGTTTTCAAATATAAAGCTAAGAAAAATTCCCGTAGAAAAAAAGGCCATCGTCAGCCTTTCACAAAAGCAACTGTAGTAAAAATCGAAGCGTAAGCTTATGATCCAGGTACAGATTGTAAAATCGGGAACCAACATTGCGGGATTTCAAATCTCGGGACATGCTGGGTATGCGCCCAGTGGTCAGGATATTGTCTGTGCAGCGGCTTCTTTTCTGGCAATCGCTGTGATTAACAGTTTGGAAGTACAGCTTGGTGTAGAAGGTACTGTAAAAAGCCGAGATGGTTTTTTATATTACCGTTTGCCTGTTGATTTACAGCAGGAGCAACAGTATACAGCGCAGATTATTTTGCAAACTCTGGTAATAGGGTTTCAGAATTTAAAAGAAGAGTATCCCAAATATATTTCAATACAGAATTTGAGAATAAAGGGAGGTGCATTGGAATGTTGAAATTAAATCTTCAGTTGTTCGCGTCTAAAAAAGGGGTAGGTTCTACAAAGAACGGTCGTGACTCCGAATCCAAACGTCTGGGTGCCAAAAGAGCTGACGGACAGTTTGTACTGGCTGGCAACATTCTGTACAGACAGAGAGGTACCAAAATTCATCCAGGTACCAATGTAGGCATTGGTGGCGATGACACTTTGTTTGCAAAAGTGGATGGTATCGTTAAATTTGAAAGAAAAGGCAGAGACAAAAAACAGGTTAGCGTATATCCTGTTGCTGAATAATTGCCACTTAACGGGTTGTGTGGATTAAGTTCCGCATGGCCCGTTTTTTTTATATCCTCGTTATGTTATACTAATAAAAAAAAACAAGGAGGTAGATTTTATGACGGAATCTAAAAATAAAGTGTTTGCGGCGTTGGAAGAAGTTTCACATTTTAATGAGCGTTTCCCGACGGAGGCACTGCAGGTATTGGTAGAAAATAAGGAGGAAGCAATTCCTTATTTACGTGCCGCGGTTGATCGGGTACTTGCGGAGCATGTGGTATTAGATGAAGAAGATTCATTGCCTTTTTATGCGATGTATCTGTTAGGGGAGTTTCAAGATACGAATTCTTTTGAACGACTTTTAAGAATAGCCGTGCTTCCGACGGAAATTTTGGATAGCGTATTGGGTGATGGGGTTACGGAAGGTTTGAATGATATTCTTTATAATACGTATGACGGAGATTTAGCGTTATTGAAAAAAGCAGTTCGCAACGTAGATGTGGATGAGTTTTCAAGAATGTCGATATTGCTGGTGATAGCACAGTTATATTTGGATGGTACAGTATCAGAGCAGGAGTGGAAAGAGTATCTAAGAGATTTAATTTATAGTATACAGCCATTAGGAAAAATGTTGGAAGGTCAGGTAGCAGAGTGTGTTTGTCGATGCCATTTTGTTGATATGCTGCCGGATTTGCAGTATTTGTATGATCAGGACCGTATAGAGATTCATTTTTTGGGTGATTATGATAGTTGTGTTGATCTTATGTTTAAATATGATGATTATTCTGAAACGACGTTTTGCAAGAAGCAGATTTCGGCGGTTGATACATTGGCATCTTGGGGAATGTATACGCAGAATGGATACCATCTCTCAGAGGCGGATTATGAGCGAGAATTGAAACGGTTACAACGAGAGTTTACCCAGAGCGGCAAAAATGCGACTATCCCAAAAGTAGGGCGGAATGATTTATGCCCTTGTGGTAGTGGCAAAAAATATAAGCATTGTTGTTTAAATAAAACAGGTGCGTTGAGCAAAATTGAAAGTGAACAACAACGGCAGCTGGTATTATGTGATTATCCTAAAATGCCACAGGAAGGCGTGGAAGGTCGTGTTTATCTGACGGACTACTATGATGATGAAAGTATTGAAATAGATAAATTGGTGTATCTTGCTTTAAAAAATCGATCAAATTGGATAGGACAAGTCCAAAATCCTATATTGGAGTTGGATAGAATGAAAAAATATTTAAGCTTGGCCTTTCAGAAGTTTGTTGAAAAAGTTGAAAGCGAGAAAATCTATTCCGCGGAGGAATACAATAAAAAATATGCCATTCATTATCGGTGTGAGGACTGGCTAGATATTTTGCAAAATTTGTTAGAAGAAAATGATCCAGAAGGGATTTTTGATGCAGTTCAGAACTGCAAAGAAAGATTAGCAATACTACTGTAAACAATTTTATATGCACATAACAACAACCGCTACAATGAGTTATATATCATCGCAGCGGTTGTTGTTATTTTGTGCTTTTATTTGTGGTGCGAGACTAACAGCCATCGGTTGTGGATGTAAAAGAAAGTTAGCGGATGGATGTTTCACAATGAAATATTGGCAACGTATAATGAAAATATATAAACTGCAGAAAGGAGCGGTGACAGATGGCGATTTTGAAAGCAGAAAATTTGAGTTTGAAAAATGGTTCTAAATATATTGTGAAGGACTTAAGCTGGGAAGTGAAACCTGGGGAAAATTGGGTTCTGTTTGGATTGAATGGTTGTGGAAAAACAACATTGTTGAGTATATTAGCAGGATATAAAAGTGGAAATTTTGGAGAAACCTATCTGTTTGACCAATTGGTTGATGATGAAAATTTTATTACATTACGTAAAAATGTTGGATTTGTCAGCAGTTCTTTTTTTGACAGATATTTGCAAAAAGAAATTATTTTAGATATTGTTCTTGCAGGAAAATACGGAACTTTGGGATTTCAGCAGGAAGAACCTTCTGATAAGGATGTTCGGCAAGCTAAGGCGGTTTTACGGGAGTTTGGTCTGGACAAACGGAGCCGTTATCCTTATGATACCTTATCGAAGGGGCAGCAACAGCGTGTTTTGATTGCGCGGGCGTTAATGGGTGAGCCAAAAGTTTTAATGCTGGACGAACCTTGTAGTGGATTGGATATTTTTGCCCGAGAAAATTTTTTGCATATGATTCAGGAATTAGCAGAACAAAAACAGATTACTATAGTATACGTGACCCATCATACCGAGGAAATTTTGCCATTTTTTGATAAAGCGGCATTGATGCGGGATGGAAGATTACATTCTCAAGGCGATTTGCAGGAAATTTTTACAGAAGAAAATTTGACAGATTTTTTTGGAACCAAAGCAACAGTACTTTGGACGGAACAACATTTTTTTATTAACATAGAATTTGCATCAGAGCATCATTTTACAAGAAAATTTAAAGTGTTGCAATAAGGAGGCAGGAGCAAATGGCAAAGGATCCTCAAATTATCAAAGAAAGAGCAGAGCGTTGTGTTTGTAAGATGTGTGGTGGTCCATTAGAACCTAAAATTATTATTTATAATAAATACGGCGGTTCAGGAGTAGAATTATATTGCCCTAATTGTCATAAAATTGAATATGGTACAGAGCCGGAGATTTATAAATTGGCTAAAGATTATGTGGAACATGTGGAATATGATTATTTTACGGAAATGGAAGAAGATCAGCGGCATAAACAGTTGAATGTTTCAAAAGTGTGCGAAACTTTAAGTTGGGCTATGAAACGACTTGAAGTTATGGATCGAACTGGTATTCATAAAGAAAAGCTGTGTAATTTTGACTATGAAGCGGACGAACTATAAGCGTCAAATTTGCGTAGGAACGCGGGCAATATTGCTGTGGTGTTCGGTATATTTACACCGATTTGGAATATAGTATATGGTTCCTTGTTATGATATGAAAATTTTGTTTCTAGGTGTGCAATTGTGATAGTGAAAAAGAGTAAATATTTTTGCATTTATTGTATGTTGAACTACAACTATTAGTTGTGTTGTTAAAAGAAAGGTGCGAAAGAGTAGTTTCACAAATGTCAGAAAAAAAGATAAACTGTAAATATAAATTATACTACAAATAAACGACTTGTGAATAGTAATAAAAAAATTTATTAAGAGAGGAGCGTTTCAAATTTAGTTATTTTGTTATGAAAAGTTATTTGTAGGTAGTAACAATGTTCTAATTTATAGGTTTATTTTTTATATAAGGGAGTGTGAAACTTATGGCACAAGTACAACAAGGTGCAGCCAGCAACAATTATTTTGATGGGATGCAAAAATTGGGGAAGCCCCATAAGCATTTTTTGTGGATTGCAGCAGTTTGCTATTTCTTTGATCAAATGGATATGCAGATGTTTGGAAACATTACACCTGCCGTTATGGAAGATTTAGGTTTTACATTGGCACAGATATCCCAGATGAATGCATTGAACTTTTTAGGTATGTGTTTGGGTGGTTTCTTTGGTGGTATGATTGCTACAAAGATCGGACGAAAAAATACGCTGATTGGTCTGGTGGGGTTATTTTCCATCGCTTCTATAGTCAATGCGTTAAGTGGTCATTATATTAACTTTTTAGTTTGTCGGTTTTTGATTGGATTCGGCACCATTGGTATGGTTACAGTGGCTATGGTATATATGGCAGAAATGCTACCATCCCATAACCGTGGTAAATACCAGGCATTATCCATTGCTGCGGGCACATTAGGGATTCCTTTTGGGGCATTTTATTGTGCGGCTATGGTAGGGATTGGTGCCCATACCTGGCGTTTGTGTTTCCTGATTGGTGGTATCAGTATTTTGTTAGTGCCAGTGGCTATGCGCTGGTTAAAAGAATCCCCCCGTTGGTTGGTTATGAAAGGGCGGATTAAGGAAGCAGAAAAAATTGTTTCTGATTGTACTGGCCAACCTTGCGACTTGAGTGCATTAGCGGTATCTTGTGTACAAACTAAAAATATTGGTATGATTGAAAGTTTAAAAATTATGTTTAGTAAACCATTTTTCAAACAGACAATTGTTGTAGTTGTTTTGGCTTGGGGCGCAACTTTAGGGATTTTCTACATGTCTAACTATGGCACTACATTTAGTGTGGATATGGGGTTGCAATATCAGTTGACATTATTAGTTGCTGCTACTGGGGTTATTGGTACGCCATTAGGAGATGTGGTTGTATCAATGATTTCCGATAAAGGCGGCCGTCGGATTCCGATTATTGTTTTTGCATGTATTGCCGGTTGTCTTTGTGTACTAAGAGGGTTTGCGACACAGCCTCTGATTGATATGATTAATGGTGGAAGTATGGCGCTTGGTTTAACTGTTTTGGTAGTAATGGGTGTGACATTCTCACTGTTTGGCGGTGGTACCATGACCATGATGTGGACTTATTTGGCAGAAAGCTTCCCAACAAAGATCAGAAGCAATGCTACAGGGATGGTTTTTGGATCGGCTCGTTTAGTGGCGGTATTTATGACTTTAACAGTGCCTGCAGTTTATGCTATGTCCGGTTATGCAGGTGTTAATATTGTGAATGCATTGTGGTATTTTATTCCTGCGTTCTTTGGTCTGATTTGGGGTGCAAGCTCTGCAGGGAAATCTTTGGAAGAGTTAGAAGCGGAAGCAGAACAGATGCGTTGTTAGTTTGTTTGTAATGTTAAAAAGATGCAGCTTTAATAGAAAGGGGCGAAGTAAGATGGTAACATGGTTTGCAGGTGGTGTAATTTGTATGCTGGTCGGACTATTATTGATTGGCAGTACATTCTATGTGCAGAAGCAAGAGGATAAAGAGCGGCTTCCCGGATATTATACAACGGGCACCCTTGTTGCCAATAA
>USPE01000065.1 GCA_900556545.1 uncultured Peptococcaceae bacterium
ATTGGTGCTGCTGTTGAGTTGTTGGATGGTGCAATGTCAGCGGATCATGGAATTGTGTATTATGATAAAGAATGGCAGCAGGTGGTATCTGCCGATGAGAGCCGGTTTTATTTGTTGATTGATCCTTTGGAACGGTCTGGTGAAGCTGTTGTTGCGGTATTTGAAAATGACAGCAGCGAAGATGCGTTGTTTCAGCTGCAGGTAAAAACAAGCAGGGGAGGCGGAGCCTATGCGGAATGAACAGGAGCAACGCAGGTCAACCGGCATTCATGTGGGCAGCGCTTCTATTGTGATGATATTTGCAGTGCTTTGCCTGACGGTGTTTTCCAGCTTATCCTTTGTGACAGCCAATTATGAGCGCAAGCTGGCAGAAAAGTCGGCAGCGGCCATCAAGCAATATTACCAGGCAGACTGGAACTGTGAAGTGATGTATGAGCGGATTTATCAGCATCTGCAAAAGGGCGGCGAACCGGAGCAGTTAAGCTTGCTGGGTGTGCAGGTGGAGCAGCAGGGTGCGTTGTATTATGTCACTTATACAGAAGATATCAATGATGAAGAAAAATTATTGGTGAAATTGGCTGTGCAGCCGGAAGGCGGGCTGAAAACCGAGCAATGGAAAGTGATTGCGGCCAAACAGTGGAATTATGATGAACGTATTGATGTTTGGAATGGCGAGTAAAGGATGATACAGTGATAATATGCGATAGAAAGGATATGATAAGATGGCTGAATTGGAATTGTTGCTGCAGAAAGCGGTAGAAGATCATGCTTCTGATATTTTTATTACAGCCGGGATGCCTTTGGCCTATAAAGCAAAAGGTCGGTTGGTTCATGTGAATGAAGAAAAAATTATGCCGCCGCAGTCGGAACAGCTGGTGAAGGAAATTTATGAATTGGGACAGCGCAGCATGGCTAAGATATTAGAAATCGGCGATGATGATTTTTCTATTACAGTGCCCCATTTGTCAAGGTTTCGTGTCAGCATTTACAAACAGCGGGGCAGTTTGGCGGCGGTAATTCGGATTATTCCCTTTGGGATTCCTGATTATAAAACATTGCAGATTCCGGAGGGCGTGATGTCTGTTGCGGCAAAAACAAAGGGGCTGGTTTTGGTGACAGGGCCTGCCGGCGGCGGAAAATCTACCACACTGGCCTGCATTATTGACCGTATTAATCAAACCAGAGAAGGGCATATCATTACATTGGAGGAACCTATCGAGTATTTGCACCGCAATGCTAAATGTGCGGTGAGTCAGCGTGAGATAGGGCTGGATACGGAAAGCTATTTATCCGGGCTGAGGGCCAGTTTGCGGCAGGCGCCTGATGTGATTTTGCTGGGTGAGATGCGGGATTATGAAACCATTCGGACAGCGATGACTGCTGCCGAAACAGGACATCTGGTAATTTCCACCCTGCATACAGTGGGGGCTGCCAATACCATTGACCGTATTATTGACGTATTTCCGGCCAATCAGCAGCAGCAGATTCGGGTGCAGCTGGCCATGGTGCTGCAAACTGTAATTTCACAGCAGCTGGTACCGTTGGAAAGCGGCGGTTTGACGCCTGCTTTTGAGATTATGCATTTGAATAATGCTGTGCGCAATATGATTCGGGAATCCAAGATTCATCAGCTGGATGCATTGATTGCCTCATCCGGTGGTGAAGGGATGATTACTATGGATACCAGCTTGCTGGAATTGGCAAAACAAAAGAAAATTTCTAAAGAAACTGCTGTGAAATATTCTGTTAATACCGAAGTGATGGAAAAACGAATGGCTTTGCTGTAGGAGTGAAATATGAACAAAAAAAAGTGGATTAAGAATATTCTGACGCTGTTCTTTCTGTCCGTATTTATTTATGCTGCCGTCAATTTATTTTTGATTTGGCAGGAATATCGTCAAGGAGAAGCGTTGTATGATGCTGCGCAGGTAGAATTTTTAACAGCGCCGGAAATGGAACTGGAATTTGAGAGTGACGACCCTATAACCTGGCCGACTTTCACCATAGATTTTAGTCATTTACAGGATGTAAATAGTGAAGTGCTGGGTTGGATTTGGATTTATGACACGGTGGTCAATTATCCTGTGGTACAGAGCGGCATCAACAACGATGCCTATTTGTATAAAACCTATGACGGTTCTTCTAACAGTTCGGGCAGTATCTTTATGGATTATCGCAATGATGGTGCTTTTGTTGATACTAACACAGTTATTTATGGGCACAATATGAAAAACGGCAAAATGTTTGCGGTGTTGAAAAAATTTGGTCAGCAGGAATTTTATAATGGACACAAAGAATTTTATATTATGACGCCGGAGGGTAATCGACGGTATGAAATTGTTTCAGCGTTTCATACCGATGCATTGAGTGATATTTATGATCGGACTTTTTCCAGCGATCAGGCAAAACAGGCATGGCTTGACAAAGTGCTGCGCAATTCTGCCGTTTTGAGTACCGCCTCTGCTAGCATTGATGATTCCTTTGTAACGCTGTCTACCTGTGTATCCGGCGATAATTATCGGGCTCGCTTTGTAGTAATCGGCAAGTTGGCTGAGATAGAGCCGGTTTATACAGAAGAATCTGTTGTTGATCCGGCAGGAGAAGCGGCTGCAGATACAGAAACAAGTATGCAGTAAACAGATAAAGGTGGCATTGTGATGAAGAAAAAATTAGCGATTGTGTTGATGATTGCTGTGCTGACAGTTTTGGCAGCGGGATGCGGTCAGGCCGGCGGTTCCCATTTGTCCAGCGTGGATGTGCAGCTGCAGGAAGAAAGCAGAGAATTAGATGGTGGGAGAACGGTGGAGCTAAGTTATCCGGTAGTGTCCAGCAGCGAGGCTGACGAAGCAGCGGTAGCGGTGATAGAGCGGCTAAACCAGCAGTTTCAGCAAAGTGCCGAAGCGTTTGTGCAGCAGGCTGCAGCGATAACCGACGCAGAAGCGGGGACGGTCTTTACCTATGCAACAGATGTACGGTATAATGAGAACGGAAAATTGTCTGTGGTAGAAATAGAGAATTTAGGAAATCAGCAGTATTATCAGTATGCAGCAACTTATAGCCTGGCTGACGGTGAAAAGATGACCCTGGGCGATTTGCTGGATATGAAGCAGTCTAAGGCAGAAGAAACAGTGGTGCAGCAATTTGGCGGTGTGATTCAGTCTGATCCGGCCACTTTCCATGCCGATGCCGCTGATTATGTAAAAGAACATTTAGATTTACTGCAGTATTATCGTACTTCCGAAGGATTGACCATATTCTTTCAAGCTGGTGAAATTGCACCTGCTTCTGTTGGCGTAATTGAGATTGTGATTCAATAAAGCAGGCAATTTTGTTGACACGAGAGAATAAGCAAGACAAAAATAAATAAAGCGTTATAACGGCACCGACCTTTTAAAAACAGAGGATATCTGCTTTTAGAAGGTCGGTTTTTTGCGGCCGTATGTAGGTACGAAGTGAGATTTGAAAAGGGGTTCAGCAGTGGCTGTATGCGATGCAGAACCCTCTTTGTATAAAGAAACGGTAGCGGATAAAAGGTATTGGCGAGAAATTATTTTGTAAAAAAATAAAAAATTAATTTGACAAACTAAGTAACTGTCTATATAATTAATTTGACAAACTAAGTAAATGGATGTAAAGGATTTATGGTTTGTGAGGGGGGAGCCGTTTTGGATGCATTTTCCAGAGAGTTGAATGAGTTATTGTCTGATGCGTTCTGGTCTGTTTTAAAAATAGAAGAACAGACGGCAAAAATGGCTGCGCAGGGGGATTTATCTATCAGTGAGCTGCATATGCTGGAGGCTGTAGCCAAAGATGAAACGCAAGGCAGAAGTATCAGCGCACTGGCAGCGGATTTAAAAATCACTTTGTCGTCGGTCACAATTGCAGTGAACAAGCTGGTGAAAAAAGGATATGTAGAAAAGACCCGTTCCGAGCAGGATGGGCGGCAGGTATTTGTTAAACTGACAAAGATGGGGCATAAGGTAAATGCCGGGCATTTATATTTTCATGAAAATATGGTGCGGAATGTTAGTGCGGGCATGTCCGAAGAAGAAAAAGAAATATTGGTGAAAGCGATGAAGCATTTGAATCAGTTTTTCAAGCGAAAATTGGAAACGGGGAATGAGGGATGAGTTTCAGCATTTTGGGAACCGGCAGCGCGCTGCCTGCCGCAATCATTACCAATGATGATTTGTCCCGCATTGTGGATACCAGCGATGAATGGATTCGCAGCCGCACCGGCATTGGGCAGCGGCGTGTCTGCACAACAGAAACTATTACGGATTTGGCTTATCAGGCAGCGTTGACGGCGTTGGAAAACAGCGGATGCAGGGCAGAAGAATTAAATCTGATTATCTGCGCTACCATGACTGCCGATGATGCAACGCCTTCTATGGCATGTTTGCTGCAACAACGGCTGGGCGCTGTCTGCGCTGCCTTTGATATCAATGCGGCCTGTACCGGGTTTTTGTATGCTATGGATATTGCTGCAGCGTATTTTAGCCGACAGCCCAATCAGAAGATTCTCATTGTAGGCGCTGATGCCATGTCGAAAGCCGTTGACTGGCAGGATCGCAGCACGTGTGTGTTGTTTGGTGACGGCGCCGGTGCTGCGGTGCTGGGCACCGGGAATGATTTGCTGGCCATTGAGATTGGTGCCAGCGGCAATCGTTCTCCGCTGTATGCACCTGCGATGGCAGGTAATTGTCCGTTTCGTGATAATGATGCCGTGCAGTCACCCTATCTGGTTATGGACGGACAGGAAGTGTTCCGGTTTGCAGTAACGGCTATGGCGCAAACCATCGACAGGGTATTGCAGAAAGCCGGCATTGCCAAAGAATCATTGACATGGATATTGCCTCATCAGGCTAATATTCGTATTATTGATGCGGCCATTCACAGAATGAAGCTTCCCAGAGAAATCTGTCTGACCAATATTGAACAGTATGGGAATACTTCGGCAGCGTGCGTGGCGATTTTGCTTGACGAAAGCAATCGGTCCGGCAAATTAAAAAAAGGTGATTTACTGGCTCTGACAGCCTTTGGCGGGGGCCTGACAACCGGTGCATGCATTTTGCGCTGGAATAAATAATTGATTATTTTCAGGAGGATATTTCACATGAGTACATTTGATAAAGTAGTAGAAGTTTTAGTAGAAGCAAAAGATTTAGAAACAGGCAGTATTACAATGGAAAGCACCTGGGATGATTTAGGTTTGGATTCTTTAGATACTGTAGAACTGGTTATGAACATGGAAGAAGCTTTTGGTGTTTCTTTGGAAATGTCAGAAGATATGAAAACGGTCGGCGATGTAGTAAAAGCCATTGACGCTGCAAACTAAGGGGATAACACCATGATGCATACACCAATTTGCGATTTATTAGGCATTCAGTATCCGGTATTGCAGGGCGGAATGGCCTGGATTGCCGATGCAGAACTGGCGGCAGCGGTATCCAATGCCGGTGGTTTGGGGATCATCTCTGCCATGAATGCCAACGGTGACTGGGTGCGGCAGCAAATCCGCAAGGCCAAGTCTTTAACGGAAAAGCCCTTCGGTGTCAATATTATGCTGGCCAGCCCCCATGTAGAAGAAGTGGCTCAAATTGTGGCAGAAGAACACGTGGCAGTGGTGACAACCGGGGCGGGCAATCCGTCCAAGTATATGAAATTGTGGCTGGATGCAGGTATCCAGGTGGTGCCGGTTGTGGCTTCTACCGCTATGGCAAAGCTGGTCGTTCGTAACGGTGCCAGCGCTGTGATTGCAGAGGGTGGAGAGTCCGGCGGCCATGTGGGTGAGCAGACCACTATGGTGTTGGTGCCGCAGGTATGCGATGTTGTAGATGTGCCGGTGATTGCCGCCGGTGGTATTGCCGACGGCAGAGGCATGGCGGCAGCATTCATGCTGGGGGCAGCAGGTGTACAAATGGGTACTGCTTTTTTAGTAGCAAAAGAATGCAATGTCCATCAGAATTATAAAGATAAAGTGCTGAAGGCCAAGGATATTGATACCATGACCACCGGACGCCGTTCCGGTCATCCGGTGCGGGTACTGAAAAATCCTTTTGCCAGAGAATATTACAAAAAAGAGTTCGACAGCACAGTTACAGAGGCAGAACTGGAACAGTTGGGTGCTGGTGCACTGCGTAAAGCTGCAGTAGAAGGTGATGTGCAGAACGGTTCTTTTATGTGCGGGCAGATTGCCGGCATGATTCATAAAGAACAGCCGGCTGCGGATATTATCACCAGCATTGTGACACAGGCCGAGGATATTTTGACAGGAGGCTGTCCATGGATAAAATAGCGCTTTTGTTTGCCGGACAGGGTGCGCAGTATCCGGGAATGGGTAAAGATTTTTATGAAACTGTACCAGCGGCAGCAGAAGTTTTTGACCAGTTGGAGCAGCAGCGCCCAGGTACAATGCAGCAATGCTTTTACGGCAGCAAAGAGGAATTATCCATTACCATAAATACGCAACCCTGCTTGTTTGCGGTGGATTATGCCATCGCAAAAGCAGTGCAGAACAGCGGAATATCCGTTGCAGCAGTGGCGGGGTTTTCATTGGGAGAAATTCCGGCACTGGCTTTTGCCGGTTTGTTGGATTTACCGCAGGCTTTTCAGTTGGTATGCTGTCGGGCAGAATTGATGCAGCAGGCTGCGGAACAAAATCCCGGCAGTATGCAGGCCATCTTAAAATTAACTGCCGATGAGATTGCTGCTCTGGCAGAGTCTTATGCGCAAGTGTTTCCTGTCAATTATAATAGTCCTGAACAAACTGTAGTGGCAGGGCAGCCGGAACAGTTAAAGCGGTTTGCTTCCGCAGTAAAAGAAGCGGGCGGCAGGGCAGTGCCGCTGGCAGTTAGCGGTGCTTTTCACAGTCCCTATATGAATGAGGCTGCCCATGGGCTGCGGGATTATGTGCAGCAGCTGCAGGTGCAGAATGGATGGTGCCCTGTATATGCCAATCGAACAGCGCAGCCTTATACGGTGCAATCGACGCAGGAACTCATCGCCAGCCAGGTAAATCATCCGGTGCAGTGGGTCAAAACCATTGAACAAATGGTACAGGACGGCGTGGATTGTTTTATTGAAGTAGGGCCGGGCAAGACGTTATCCGGTTTGGTAAAAAAAATTACAGCGGCAGCGCAGGTGTATAAGGTGGAATCCTTATCAGACCTGGAACAACTGCAGATGATGATAAATCAATAATGAATCAATAAAGGCAGGTATGCCAGATGTTAAAGAATAAAACAGCATTTGTAACAGGGGCATCTCGCGGAATTGGCAGAGCCATTGCGTTGGAATTGGCCCGCAATGGTGCCGATGTGGCTATTTGCTACAGTTCCAATGATGTGGCGGCAGATGGGGTGTGTCAGGAAATCCGCAATCTGGGACGCCGAGCAGAAGCTTATCGCTGTGATGTCAGCAATTTTCAGCAGTGCGGCGATGCGGTAAAAGCAGCAGTGGCTCACTTTGGGCAACTGGATATTTTGGTGAATAACGCAGGCATTACCCGGGATAATTTGTTGCTGATGATGAAAGAAGAAGAATTTGATCAGGTGATTGCCACCAATTTAAAAGGCGCTTTCAACATGATGAAGCATGTTGGCGCTCACTTTTTGAAACGGAAACAGGGAACCATTATCAATATTTCTTCGGTTTCCGGTTTGATGGGCAATGCAGGGCAGGCAAACTATGCGGCGGCCAAAGCCGGATTAGTGGGTTTGACCAAAACAGCGGCCAAAGAGCTGGCTGCGCGGGGGATTACCTGCAATGCCATTGCACCGGGATTTATTACCACTGATATGACCGATAAACTCAGCGACAAACAAAAAGAAGCAGTGGTTGACGCCATTCCGTTAAAACGGATGGGGCAGCCGGAGGATATTGCCCATCTGGCTGTATTTTTGGCTAGTCCGTTGGCATCTTATATTACCGGGGAGGTCATCAAGGTAGATGGAGGAATTTACATTTAAGTGGCCGGGGCAGGGATTTGCCATCGGTGATTTGCAGGTAGCTGCTCCTATTGTGCAGGGCGGCATGGGAATCGGCGTATCCGGCCGACGGTTGGCAACAGCAGTGGCCAACTGCGGCGGCATCGGCGTGATTTCTGCTGTGGGGCTGGGATATCTCGGTCTGCCCTGTGAAATAGAACCAAAAGAAAATGAAAGTATGAATATTACCATGCTGCGTCAGGAACTGCGCAAAGCAAGAATGCAGACCAAAGGTGTGCTGGGTGTCAATATTATGGTTGCCATTCGGGAATTTACCCAGACTGCCAAAGCGGCCATCGAAGAAGGCGTAGATGTTATTTTTGCCGGAGCAGGATTACCGCTCAATTTGCCGCAGTGTATCACGGCGCAGTCTAAAACAAAGCTGGTACCCATTGTTTCCTCGGCTAAGGCGGCAAAACTGATTGCCAAGCGGTGGATGAGCAAGTACCAATATGCTCCCGATGCTTTTGTGCTGGAAGGACCTAAAGCCGGCGGTCATCTGGGCTTTTCGGCTGAAGAACTGACAAAACCCGAATATCAATTAGAAGTTTTGCTGCCCCAGGTGGTGCAGGCAGCCCAGGAGATTGGCCGGGAGGCGGGCAAAGAGATTCCTGTTATTGCCGCCGGCGGTGTTTATACCGGCGCCGATATTTATAAATTGCAGCAGCTGGGTGCTTCTGCGGTGCAGATGGCGACCCGCTTTGTGGCCACTGAGGAATGTGATGCCCATGACAAATTTAAGCAGGCGTATCTGAACTGCAAGCAAGAGGACATTGCCATTATACAAAGTCCTGTTGGCTTGCCGGGCAGAGCCATCTTGAATGATTTCTTAACCCAGGCCAAAGCAGGTCTGAAACAGCCAAAGGTTTGCGCGCGGCATTGCATTACTACCTGCAAAGAGGAATCCAGCCCCTATTGTATTTCATCGGCATTGATTCAGGCAGTGCAGGGACGATTAGAGCATGGTTTTGCATTTATTGGCGCCAATGGATATCGGATCGACCGTATCTTAACGGTGCCTCAGCTGATGCAGGAGCTGGCCGATGGTTATGTCTGTCAGCAGCTGGCTGAAAAATAGGAGGTTTTTCCATGAATAGAGTAGTTGTAACCGGTCTGGGTGTCATCTCGCCGGTGGGCAATGATGTTGCTGCATTTTGGCAGAGCTTGATAGAAGGAAAGTGCGGTATCGGGCCGATTACTGCCTTTGATACAACAGAATATAAGGTAAAGATTGCGGCAGAAGTGAAAGATTTTGACCCTTTGCAATATCTGGACAAAGCAGAGGCACGCAAGCAGGACCGATTTTCTCAGTTT
>USPE01000066.1 GCA_900556545.1 uncultured Peptococcaceae bacterium
AAGATAAAGTGGTAAAATTTGCGGACAAAAAACGTCATCAGGTATTCCTGGAACCGGAAGGGCTGGAGACAGATGAGATGTACATCGGCGGAATGTCAAGTTCGCTGCCTGAAGATGTACAGTATGCAATGTACCGCAGTGTTCCGGGACTGGAGCATGTGAAGATCGTGCGGAATGCCTATGCCATTGAGTACGACTGCATTGATCCATTGCAGCTGAAGCCGTCGCTGGAAACAAAAGTGATTGAAAATCTGTTTACTGCCGGCCAGATTAATGGTACATCGGGCTATGAAGAAGCGGCAGCCCAGGGCTTGATGGCTGGTTTGAACGCCTGCCTCAAGCTGGAAGGCAAAGAGCCGTTGATTTTAAAACGCTATGAAGGCTACATCGGCGTACTGATTGACGATTTGGTTACCAAAGGAACCAACGAGCCATATCGTATGCTCACCTCCCGAGCCGAATATCGTCTATTGTTGCGGCAGGATAATGCTGACCTGCGTTTGACAGAAAAGGGATGGCAGGCAGGATTGGTCAGCGCCGAACAGTATGCAGCATTCTGCGACAGAAAAGCTGCCATTGAAGCGGAGATAGAGCGGTTGAGCCACACCACAGTATCCTGCAACTTGCAGGCTATGCAGGACATTTTGGCCCAGCGGGGCAGCGCGCCATTAAAGCATGGCCTGCCCGCTGCCGAGCTGCTCAAACGGCCTCAGGTTGTTTATGATGATCTGATTGCAGTGGGCATCGGTGATGCTTCGCTGCCGGAACATGTGCGGGAACAGGTGGAAGTGCAGATTAAATATGAAGGCTATATCAAAATGCAGATGGAGCAGGTAAGCCGCATGGAAAAAATTGAAAACCGCCGTTTGCCGGAACAGCTGGATTACAGCCAGATTACCGGTTTGCGCAACGAAGCCAAGCAAAAGCTGGATAAAATCAAGCCGGTGTCGGTGGGGCAGGCTTCCCGTATTTCCGGTGTATCTCCGGCAGATATATCAGTCCTGCTGGTATATTTGGAACAGCAGCGCCGTCAGGAAGGAGAAGCTCAATGAAAACCATTTTGACCAATGCGTTTACCAACGAAGGCTTTCGCTTAACTGAGCAGCAGCTGCAGCAATTTGAAACCTATTACCACACTTTGATTGAGTGGAATCAGAAGATGAACTTGACTGCCATTGAAGAACCTACCGAGGTGGCCTACAAGCACTTTGTAGACTCGGCCTGCCTGCTGCGGGTGGTGCCCGATTTGCAGCACAAATCCATGATTGATATTGGCACCGGGGCAGGGTTTCCCGGTGTGCCGCTAAAAATTATGGAACCGGCATTGAATCTGACCTTGTTTGACTCCTTGAACAAACGGATTACATTTTTGCAGGAATTGTGCAAACAGTTGGGTTTACAGGGTGTGCAGGCGGTGCATGGCCGCGCCGAAGAGTTTGGTATTAAGCCGGAATACCGTGCCCAATATGATTTGGCTACAGCCAGAGCAGTAGCCCGCATGCCAGTGCTGCTGGAAATCTGTCTGCCTTTTGTGAAAAAAGGCGGCATCTTTATTGCGTTAAAAGGGCCGGAACTGGAAAACGAAATTGCCGAGAGCAGCAATGCGCTGAAAGAACTGGGCGGCAAGGTAGTAGATGTGCAGCAGTTTACTCTGGCTGACGGTGCATATACTCGCAATTTGGCTGTGATTGAAAAAGTAAAAGACACGCCCAAAAAATATCCGCGTAAAGCGGGTACACCGCAAAAGAAACCATTATAATGCGAGAACTTTTACAGTAACGTTGTAAGGGAACCTATTAGACCAATGTCAAGCGCTTAAGCATTATCTGCCGTTCAGCGACTATTTTTTCATACAGGATGGAGGATATCATGTCGGAATTTCAGTCTGAGCAAGAAATTGAAGACACATATTAAAAAGAATTGAAAAGAAGTCAGCGTATAATAGTTGTTTTTTTAGTGGTTGTAATTTGTTTGTTGCTTTGTTGCTTAATGATTGCTTATGATTTGCATGATCTTTTTTACGGCATAGAAGAGGAGTTACCATGAACAAAGAAAATTGTTTGATTTGCGGCGCAGAGCTGGAATACTTTACAACGCCCCGCCAGATGCCCTGTGCCATCTGCGGTCAATCGTTTGAAACAACAGCTGCCTGTAAAAACGGCCATTATATCTGCGACAGTTGTCACATTGCCCAAGGTATTGGGCAGATTGCTGTTTTTTGCCGCCAAAGCAGCAGCAAAAATCCGCTGGTCATCATGCAGCAGTTGATGGCGCAGCCGGTTATTTTTATGCATGGGCCTGAGCATCACGTATTGGTGGGCGCGGCGTTGTTGACTGCGTATAAAAACAGCGGCGGCGCCATTGAACTGGATAGTGCGCTGGATGAAATGATACGGCGGGGGCAGCAGGTGCCCGGCGGCGCATGTGGATTTTGGGGCTGCTGCGGCGCTGCGGTCAGCGCCGGTATTTTTATCAGTATTATCACCCAGGCAACACCGCTCAAGGAGCAGGAATGGGGATTGGCTAACCTGATGACAGCCCGGGCTTTGCAGGCTATCGGTGCATTGGGCGGGCCTCGCTGCTGCAAGCGTAATTCCTTTACTGCTGTAAAAGAAGCGGTGCAGTTTGTTCGCCAGCAGTTTCAGATTGAACTGGAGTTGCCGGAAAAAATCGTCTGCGGATTTTCTCCGTTGAACAGACAATGTAAAAAAGAAGCCTGTCCCTATTATGCCGGACAAAAGAAATCTATGCCGCTGCAGTTTGAGCAGGTTACAGCAGAGAATGAGCAGCAGATTGCAGCGCTTTCTGCATTGGCTACTGCCATTGTGCGGGAGCATTTTGATCCCATTATCGGCAAAGCGCAGAACGATTACATGCTGCAAAAATTTCAGACTGCGGAGGCCATTAGTGAGCAATTGGCGCAGGGATATCAATATTATGTCGTACATGATACACAGCGCCATGCCGTTGGCTTTTTGGCCTTTTATCCACGGCAGCAGGATTTATATCTGAGCAAATTTTATTTGCAGAAAGATGAGCGGGGACAGGGCTACGCCCGAGCAATGCTGCAATTTGTGATAGAGCAAGCCGCTCTGGCTGGTAAAGATAAGATTGTGCTCAACGTGAATCGGGATAATCCGGTGGTGCAGGTGTATGAGCATATGGGCTTTGTGAAAACAGGCGAGGAAAAAAATGATATCGGCAACGGCTTTTTTATGGATGATTTTGTGTTTACCTACACCATTGATACTAACGGGCAATAAATCGCCCGCTGTTTGAAGTAGCAGCTTTCGACAAAGAGAAGAATCAAAATGTAAAAAGAAGGAAATCAACAAAATAAAGAGAATTCTTTTTGAGAAGCAGTTTTACAGAGATTTTTTTAGTCTGTTTAAGGCTGTTTGCATCTTTAAAAATAAAATTTCGGTTCTTTGCAATATCAGTTGCAACATTATAAAAAGAAAAGGGTAATGCCATGTTGAAAACCAGATTTAATCATTTACGGCAGTTATTTCAGGAGGAGAGCGATATGGACACAATGGAGACAGTGACAGAACAAAATCAAGGTGAAACAATCTTAGAATTAAAAATCTCAGAAATTCAGCCCAATCCGTTTCAGCCCCGCACCCATTTTGATCCTGCCCAGCTGGAAGAACTGGCCAGCTCCATTCGGGAATATGGCGTGCTGCAGCCGGTAATTGTGCGTCTGGTGGAGGACAAGTATCAGCTGGTAAGCGGTGAGCGTCGGTTCCGCGCCAGCACACTGGCAGGCAAAGAAACCATACCTGCGTTGGTGCGTCAGCTGAACGACAGAGAAGTAGCAGAGATGGCTCTGATTGAAAATTTGCAGCGGGAGGATTTGAATTACTTTGAAGAAGCCGAGGGCTATGCCCGACTAATTCAGGAATTTCAGATTACTCAGGAAGAAGTCGCCCGCAAAATGGGAAAAAGTCAGCCCACAGTGGCCAACAAACTGCGGCTGTTAAATATCCCGGAACGGGTGCGGCGGGAAATATCGGTAGATGTTATTACAGAGCGGCATGTGCGCTCTCTGCTAAAGCTGAAAGAAGAAGAACTGCAGCTGGAAGCCCTGAACCGCATTTACAAAAATAATCTGAACGTGCGGCAGACCGATGATCTGGTGGAAAACATGCTCATTCGGGAAGAAAAAAGTATTCGCGAGCAGAAAAAGAAAAAGATGATGAAAGCCATCAAAGATATGAAAATCTTTGTGAACACCATTAAAGGCACTGTCAAAACCATTCAGGATGCCGGATTACCCGCCGAAGTCAGCGAACGGGAAGATGACGATTATCTGGAAGTGGTGATTCGTCTGCCCAAAAAGGATTTGCAGCAAAATCAGGATATAAAAGCAGAAGAAAATGCAGTAGGATAAGGTGATGCGTTATGGCAAAGTTAGAGTGTAAATTGCAAGGGGATTTTGACCAAATTCTACAAGATTTAGATGATGTGATTTTGAAGAGTGTTTCAGCAACATTAGAAGAACACAGTGACTTTGAGATTGGCACTTGCCGCTGTGCTGTTCGTGTATATGAACGATACAGCTTTGCTGGTGGCAATCGGCTCAGCTTAACGATTACTCTGCTGCAGGAGGCGGAAACCTTACTGCTTTCTGCCATTACGTCTGGAGGCAGTTCCGCTGTATTTTTTAAGTTGAACACAATGGGTGAAGATGCCTTTCTTGAAAAAATTAGAAGTGTTGTTGACAAGTATAGCCTTGTTAAAAGTACATGGTAAAACAAAAGAGAAGTCCAATGAGGACTTCTCTTTTGTTTTACCTATAATTTAGTGGGTAAAATCCAGGATGCGCACAGCATCGCCCACTTCTTTTTTCACCAGTTCCTTCATTTTAGCGGCAAAAGGACATGGATAACCAATGGGATTGCCCTTGGTGATGCAGGAGGCAAATGCGATGGTATCTGCGCCCCGTTTTACCAGATCCCGTGCCCGCAGCACCGATTTTTTGGCCGGACAGCCGCCGCAGTTGATAAAGCCGATAATCTCAATGGGCTCGTCCACACCTTCAAACGCCCCTTTTTTCTCAGCCACCATTTTAAAATCATTGGTGCCGGGGCAAAAATCTTCCGTTTGCATACAACGAATAATGCCTACTTTCATGTAAAACCAACCTCCTTTTTGTTTGTACCTCTATTTTATAAAAAATATACCGCAAGTACAACAGAAAAATTTTAAACAATCTCTGTATCAGTCCGGTTTGCACGCTGCTCATAAAGGGATTGGGTGTGATAAAAAATGGTGTCATTGACTTTCTTTTTTGCACTTGGTAGAATGTAAACAAGACAGGGGGGAATAACGATGGCAAACGGACAACATAATATCCAAATCCGCAATGCTTCGCTGCAGGATGTGGATCTGCTGACCGATATAGAAGCAGCTTGTTTTCCGACGGCGGAGGCAGCCACCAGAGAGGCCTTTGCCCAACGGCTGCGGTATTATGCCCATCATTTTTGGATCATCGAAGTGAATGGAACTGCAGCAGGTTTTATAGATGGCTTTGTTACCAATCAGAAAACCATTACCGACAATATGTTTGGAGACGCTTCTTTGCACAATCCGCAAGGCAATTATCAGGCTGTGTTCGGCTTAAACGTGCTGCCCGCCTATCGGCGCAATGGGTATGCCGCCATGCTGATGCAGGCACTGATTGATGCTGCTGAGGCAGCAGGCCGCAAAGGCTGCATTTTAACCTGCAAAGAGCAGCTGATTCCCTATTATCAAAAATTTGGCTATGTATGCCTGGGTGTTTCTGCATCGGTTCATGGCGGTGCTGTGTGGTATGATATGCTGCTGGAATTTTGACCGTTGCGGTAATGAATAAACAGAAAGAACGGTGAGCCATTATGAAGAAAAATGCTAAAATCAAAGTAATCAATATCCTATCCGCCGTTGCAGTGATGGTACTGATTGGGGTCATGTGTTACGTTTCGCTGCAGCATGCAGAACTTCGTCGGGACATTTGCTACACCGCAGATTTTTCTGACATGCACGTGGAACTTTATCCTCAATATCCGGTATCAGATGAGGCGTGTGTTTATCAGGAGTTCCTTTTAACATTGAATGGCAAGGAATTCAGAAAAAATTGGGAGTGGAAGGCCGGAGAGCAAGAATCATTTGCTGAAGCTCCTTCCATCTATTATGCTGATATTAATCACGATCAGGAGCAAGAACTGATTTTTGTTTTTTTCAATGGCGTAGACCGCGGTACATCGGTGTGCTTGGAGTCAATCTATATCACAGACAAGAATGGAAAAGAGTACCCCGTAGAGGATGCATTGCAGTATGTAAGAGAATATGCTCAGTTTGATTTGAGCAAAGAAAAAGAACAGGTGCTCATAGACATTACCATGGAAGATATGCAAAAACAATTAGAGTATGCCAATGAACTGTTTCCAGATTTAGAAACATTGGATTCTGCCAGTTGTCCTGATTGGGTAGAATACCGGGTAGAAAATAATCAACTGTTGGCTACAATTCCTGTTTTTGTTTATGCCACCTTCCCGCTTCCCGATGCAATCCATTTGCAATATGAAGAAATCGACGGTGCGTTTCAAATCACAGGCTTTACCTGTGTGCCCAATCTATAGGAATAATCATTATAAAAAGGGGGAAATCGGCATTGGCTGATTCCCCCCTTTTTATAAAAATATAATTTTAAAACACACTCACTTACTCAGTTAAAGCCGAACAGTTTTTGCGCAATTTTATAGCACAACTCGGCAAATTTACGGCCTGCCGGATGATGAAGGGTCATCACTCGGCCAAACAATCCATAGCGCAATTTTTTATACATGCGGGGATTGCTGAGCTGCAAATATTCCCACAGTTCGTCCCGTTTTTCCAGATTGGCGGCATCATGGGAGCGAATGAGCATGATAGAAGAAATGCACATCATAATTTCCAGATAGTTGTACATATAATGACGCAGCTTTTTGCTGGTCACCATAGATTTATCCGACAAATCGTAGTAGTCGATCATCAGCTTGTTCACCCGCAGCTGCTGGTCGATGCGTTTAATCATCACTTTTTCGTTGACCGACTGATCATCGCGGCCGATAAAGTAATGATAAAAATCTACGTCCAGATAATAAATAGTTTTGACTGCCGGCAATGGCTGATACACAAAAATATTATCTACATAAAAAGTATGCTTGGGCAGCTCCAGCTCGCAGTCCCGCAGCATTTGGGTGCGATAAATAACGGAGTGCATCAGGATATACTGCCCTTTTTTAAAGCGGCCGATCTGCTCCCAGGTAAACAGCTGATTCTTTGGCAAAACAGAACGATAGTTCATGACCTTTTTAAAAGATGCGCCCTGTTTATCATAAACAAAGTTGGAGATGAGCATGTCCAGCTGGGTTTGCTCGGTCAGCATCTGTTTGAGCAGCGTCAAAATTTCTTTATAGGCTTTGGGGTCTACCCAGTCGTCGCTGTCCACCACTTTAAAATATGCGCCGGTGGCGTTGCGCAGCCCTGCGTTAACCGCTTCGCCGTGCCCGCCGTTTTCCTGATGGATAGCCCGCACAATATGGGGATATTTAGCGGCGTATTCGTCGGCGATGCGGGCAGTGCCGTCTTTGGAACCGTCGTTGACGATCAAAATTTCTACATCAGAACCGCCGATGAGCAGCGATTCGATACAGTTTGCCATATAATTTTCAGAGTTATAAGAGGGAATTGCAATGGATAAAACCTTCATAACTGCCTCCTGCTTATCCTAGTAAAGTGTCAGCCAATGTCAGCGCTTTGTCTACAATGGCATCAATATTATAATATTTATATTCCGCTAAACGACCCAACAGATGAAACTTGGGATAGCCGTCCAGCAGCTGGCAATATTTTTGATACAAGGCCAGATTTTCATCATTGATGATGGAATAGTAGGGAATTTCACCCGGCTTGCCGCTGTATGGCATAGGATATTCCTTCATAATGGTAGTATGCTCAGGCATTTTTTGTCCGGTCAGCTTTTTAAATTCGGTAATACGGGTATAATCCTCGCTGACGGTGTAGTTTACCACAGCTTTAGGCTGATAATCGCTTTTTTCGTGATGCTCAAACACAAAGTGCAGAGAGCGATAAGGCAGCTGCCCGTAGCAACAGGAGAAAAACTCGTCGATTGGGCCGGTAAAAATAACCTGGCCGTCAAAAGGTTGGTCCTGAAAATAAATCTGCCCGTTTTCCAAACGCAGCAGTTGATTGGCATCGGTATCCAGCATCAGCTGAATATTGGGATAATCCAGCATTTTTTCAAACAGCGGCGTAAACCCTTCCAGCGGCATACCTTGGTATGCGTCCTGAAAATAACCGTTGTCCTCAGAAATCAGCACCGGCACGCGGGCTGTTACGCTGGGGTCGATATCCTCCGGCTTTTGCCCCCACTGCTTTAAGGTGTAGTGCAGAAAAATATTTTCGTACACATAATCGGCAATGGCCTGAATATCTTTATCGGCGTTTTCTTTTAGCTGCAAAATTGGCACACGGCTTTCCAAACCGTATGTATGAACCAGTTTATCCCGCAGCACAGCCGCTTTTTCTTCGCCGTAAACCAGCTTTAAGGTGTTCAGATTGAATGGCACCGGCACAAACTGACCGTTAATATTGGCCACCACTTCGTGCTTGTAGGGATGCCACTGGGTAAAACGGGAAAGGTAATCGTATACATTTTTTTTGCCGGTATGAAAAATATGGGGGCCGTACTGATGGATCAGAATCCCGTTTTCGTCGTTCCGATCATAGCAGTTGCCGCCAATGTGGTCACGTTTTTCGATGATGCAGACATTTTGGTTACCGCGCTCGGCCAGCTCACGGGCTACTACAGCGCCGGCGAAACCGCAGCCTACAATAATACTATCGTACATAGTATGCCTCCTTATGACATGATTATAAATATTATACCATAAATTTTGTGATTTTGGGTAGTTTGAAATAATGTCAAATGTTTCACGTGAAACATTTTTAATTGTAATATTCTATCGTCGGGAGACTGTTTGTTGCCTGCCCTCCTTCAGTGGACATCCGCTTGTCGGTCTGCTTCACTATGGACTGCGTCCAGTTCAGCAAGACAGACTGCGCATCTGTCCGTTTCAATCTCGACAACGGCAACAAAACATCTCC